>NZ_NFIL01000003.1:0-168818 GCF_002161755.1 Flavonifractor sp. An4
TCTCTTTCAATTTGACCGGCGCTTGCGCGGCGGTTCTTTTCTCATACCCTTTTTTCGCCTTCTCCTGTGCCTGCAAATTTTTCTCATTTTCCTATTGATTTTTTATTTGCAGACTTTTCAAACACTTGATGGGTGTTCAGGCTTGCTTTATGCTTGTGACAATCAGCTTGACCCCTTCGATCCGCAGGACCCGCACAGGGGTACCTTCGGGGATGGGCTCTTCCGAATCGGAACGTGCGGTCCATATGGCGCCGCTCACCGTGACCTGACCTTTGGCGGCCCGGTTATCGATGGCCTGGGTGACCACACCTTCGGCGCCCACCGCCCGGTCGGCGTTGGTGGCCACCTGCTTGGGGGTCACATAGCGCTGGGCCAGGGGACGGATCACCAATAGGGTGACCAGAGAGACCACCAGGAATACCGCAAATTGAATCCAAATGTTATCCACAAAAAAGGACGTGATCAGTGCGGCCAGTGCGCCCAGCGCGAACCACAGGGAGACCAGGGTCACAGTCACTCCCTCCAGAACGGCCAGAACCACCAGCGCCACCAGCCAGCAAATACTGGGTATTGGCATAGACGGACCTCCTTTCTTACGCTTATCCTAGCATAGTTCCATAAAAAAGGGAAGTGACATTCCGTTACAGTTTGCCAAGCGGAGCGAAATAGGGTATACTGGACCAAACGATTGCTGTGACAAGGAGCCTGACATGAAAGAACTGGAATTGCTGATCCCCACATTGTTTGGTCTGGAGGGCCTGTGTGCCGAGGAGCTGCGCCGGCTGGGTCTGCCGGAGGTGAAGGCAGAGAACGGCCGGGTGGGCTGCAAGGCCCGGCCGGCGGACATCCCCCGGGTGAATCTGAACCTGCGTACCGGCGAGCGGGTGCTGCTGGTGGTGGGGCGGTATCATGCTGCCGACTTTGAGGCCCTGTTTGAAGGGGCAAAAGCCCTGCCTTGGGAGGAGTTTATCCCCCGGGAGGGAGCCTTCCCTGTAAAGGGATATTCCCTCAACTCCCAGCTCCATGCCCTGCCTGCCATCCAGTCTGTGCTGAAAAAGGCTCTGGCCGCCCGGCTGGGGCAGAAGTACGGCATGGATACCCTGCCGGAGACCGGCGCCCTCTATCAGGTCCAGTTCTCTCTGATGCACGATGAGGTCACCCTGATGCTGGATACCACCGGGGCTGGGCTCCACAAGCGGGGCTACCGTGCGGTGGGCGTGGTGGCGCCTCTGCGGGAGACCCTGGCCGCCGCCATGGTGCTCCTCTCCCGCTACCGGGGGAAAGATCCCTTCTGCGATCCCTTCTGCGGCTCGGGCACCATCGCCATTGAGGCCGCTCTCATCGCCAAGAACCGGGCCCCCGGACTGAACCGGGCCTTCTCCGCCCAGCGTTGGAAGTGGCTGGACAGCGGGCTGTGGCTCCAGGCCGCCGACGAGGCCATGGACAAGGAGTTCCACGGCGGTTACGACATCTGGGGCGGGGACATCGATCCCAAGGCGGTAGCCATTGCCCGGGACAACGCGGTAAAGGCAGATGTGGAAGATGTGGTCCGCTTTGAGGTGGCCGACGCGGTAAAATTCCACCGGGACGCCCCCGTGGGCCGGGTGGTCACCAATCCCCCCTACGGCGAGCGCATTCTGGAGAAGCGGGAGGCGGAGGACCTGTACCGGGCCTTCGGTAAGGCAGTGCGCACCCTGCCGGAGGGGTGGAAGGTGAGCGTACTCTCCTCCCATACCGAGTTTGAGCGGACCTTTGGCCGGACGGCGGACAAGAAGCGGAAGCTGTATAACGGTATGCTGAAATGCGACCTGTTCCAGTATGGCCTTGACAGACGGAGGTAGGATATGAAAAAGAAGAGGACGCTGCGATTGCCCTGTTTGCTGCTGGCCCTCTGCCTTCTGCTGGGGGGGCAGGCTTTGGCCGCACCCGAGGGAGCTACAGTGTGGGGCTACAGCGAGGGACTGGCCCAGTGTGAGTATAACGGCAAGTGGGGCTTTGTGGACGCTCAGAAGCGGGTAGTCATCCCCCTGAAATACAACAGTGTGGTATCCTTCTCCATGGGCCTGGCCGCCGTCAATCTGGATGGAAAGCTGGGTGTGATCCGGCCGGACGGCACCTACCTGATCCAGCCGGAGTACGGCACGTTGCTGCCCCTGGACTGCGGCCTCTATGTGGTGCAGAAGGGCACCCGCTGGGGTGTGGCCAGTATTCTGCCTTTCTCCGACGGACAGGGGGGAACCACCAATCTGCTGTACGACCTGATCTATGACAGTGCCACCATCACGGAGCAGGGAGGGACCCGGGTCCTTACCTTGACCAAGGATGGAGAGGTCACCAAGATCCCGGTGTTTGAGCTGCCCCGCATCCTGGTGGAGAAGGGAGTGCCCTCCGCCCGGTTTTCTCTGACCCGGGGCAAGCTGCCCGATTTCAGTGATGTGTCTCCCAGGGACTGGTTTGCGGTATGGGTGGATATCGCCTACAATGTGGGGCTGACCTCCGGTGTGGGCGGCAACCGGTATGCGCCGGAGCAGACCTTGACGGTGGCTGAGGTGCTCAAGCTGGCCGCCACCATGGAAAGCCGCTATAAAGATGACAGCTTCCATACCAGCAGTTCCACCGGACCCTACTGGTACTCCGGCGCGGTGAACTACTGTCTGGCCAGCGGCATCATTCAGAGCGGCACCTTCAGCCAAAAGGACTACCTGCGCCCGGCTACCCGGCGGGAGATCGCCCAGATCTTTGCGGCTACCAGCCAGGCCAAGCACATGAAGAACATCAACGATCTGTCCAGGATCAAGGTCTCCGTGCCCGACGTCAAGCCGGGCGATCCTGGCGCGGACGCCATTTACAGCCTGTATGCCAAGGGCGTACTCACCGGTGTGGACAGCAAGCTGACCTTCAACCCCAAAGGAACGGTGACCCGGGCGGAGGCGGCGGCCATTGTGGCCCGTATGGCAAGGGCGGAGCAGCGGCTGACCCTCTGGAGGACATTTAATCCCAATATCCTTGCCGCATGAGTTGGAGCAGATTGAAAGAGAGAGAGAGGAGGGTGCCTGTGCGGCACCTGTTCGTGATGAACCCCCATGCGGGGAAGTTTGACCGCAGCCAGGAGATGCTGGAGAAGATACGCCACATTATGGCTGGCCGCCGGTCGGAGTGGTCGGCGGTGCGGACGGAGGGAAGCGGCCACGCCACCCGTTTGGTGCAGGAGGCCGCCCAACAGGGAGACCCGCTGCGGGTATATGCCTGCGGCGGAGATGGTACCCTCAATGAGGTGGTCAACGGAGCCGCGGGACAGGCCCATGTGGCGGTGACCCACTGCCCCATGGGTTCGGGCAATGACTTTCTGCGCATATTCGGCCAGGATGCCGCCCGGTTCTGGCAGCTGGAGCAGCTGCTGGATGGGCCGCAGACCGCCATGGACCTGATTGAATGCAACGGGCGATACTCCCTGAATGTGTGTTCGGTGGGCTTTGACGCCCGCATCGGTTTTGGAGCGGCTGACTTCAAGAAGCTGCCTCTGGTCAGCGGCACGGCGGCCTATCAGATGTCCGCCCTGCGTACCATTATCCGGGGTATCCACCTGCCCTATCGGGTGGAGATCGACGGCGAGTTTATGCCCGGCGACCGGTTCACCCTGTTGTGTGCCTGCAATGGCCGGTACTACGGCGGCGGTTTCAATCCAAGTCCCACGGCTATGCCCGACGACGGGATGCTGGACTTCATCGTGATCCCGGCAGTGTCCCGTTTTACGGTCCTGGCACTGATCAAAAAATTTGCCCGGGGGGAGATCGGGGACATCCCGCAGGCCATTCTGCGCCGGGGCCGGGCCATGAATGTGCGGTGCGACCGGCTCACCGCGGTCAATGTGGACGGCGAACTGGTGGAGGGAACCGACCTGTCCATCCGCCTGTCCGATCAGAAGGTGCAGTTTTTCTATCCCGCCGGGGCCACATGGCAGGGGGCGCGAGCTTGTAAAGAGAAAGCGTGTATGGTAAAATAGAGATGTACAAATATAGGCCTATCCGTTCAAAAGGAGGATATTATGTACAGAATCGTCAAGTGGACCATGATTATTTTGAGCGCCCTCTATCTTCCCTGCGTCCTTCTGGTCCCATTTTTGACTGCCCTGCGTACGAGTCTGCTGGCGTGGCTGCTCTATGCGGTTTTTGTGGCGGTCACTGTCTTTGTGTGCGCCATCAACAGCAAAGCCTGCCGCACGGTGGGTCAGGGCATGGACCTGGACGAAAAGAATAAGGAGATCAGGATTACCCAGGAATTGGAGCGTTCCAAGCATTACTGGAGCCAGATGTGAGAGCATGGATTAGCACTCCTGCTGTGAGTTTGTGAACAAAACTTGAATTTTTCCAAAACTGACCCCCTTTTTTCAAAAAAGGGGGTTGATTTTTTGTGCGGAGAGAGGTATTATCATACACGTGGTTAGCACTCCGGTAAAATGAGTGCTAACAGATTGGATTGGTTAATAAGAAAATGAATCATATAAGGAGGAACCCATTATGAAACTCAAGCCTCTCGCCGACCGTGTGGTCATCAAGCTGGTTGAGGCCGAAGAAAAGACCAAGAGCGGCATCATCCTGACTGGTTCTGCCAAGGAGAAGCCCGAAGTGGCTCAGGTCATCGAGGTGGGCCCCGGCGGCCTGGTGGACGGCAAGGAAGTCACCATGACCGTGAAGGTGGGCGACAAGGTCATCACCAGCAAGTATGCCGGTACTGAGGTGAAGATCGACGGCGAGGAGTACACCATCGTTCGTCAGTCCGATATCCTGGCTATCGTCGAGTAAAGAACGTCCAAGGGGATTGCGTCCCCCTGGATACGAAACCGCCGCGCCGCAGGCGGCACAGCGGTTCCGGTACCCCCCTCGCCTTTGTACACAAAGGCGGTTGCCCGCCGGTGGCGGAGCAAGCATAGGTGTCCTGCGCAGGCGCGTGTCCTGCTCCGGACAAATTTTGATTTTAATTCCGCTCAGGCGGAATTTGCATGGAGGTAATTCATTATGGCTAAGATCATTTGCTACGGTGAGGAAGCCCGTCACGCTCTGGAGCGCGGCGTCAATCAGCTGGCCGATACCGTTAAGATCACCATGGGCCCCAAGGGCCGCAACGTGGTGCTGGACAAGAAGTTCGGTGCTCCCCTGATCACCAACGACGGCGTGACCATCGCTAAGGAGATCGAGCTGGACGATCCTTTTGAGAACATGGGCGCTCAGCTGGTGAAGGAAGTTTCCACCAAGACCAACGACGTGGCTGGCGACGGTACCACCACCGCCACCCTGCTGGCCCAGGCCATCATCCGCGAGGGCCTGAAGAACTTGGCTGCCGGCGCGAACCCCATGGTCATGAAGAAGGGCATTGCCAAGGCTACCGCCACCGCCGTGGAGGCCATCAAGGCCAACTCCAAGAAGGTCAACGGCTCCGACGATATCGCCCGCGTGGGCACCGTGTCCTCCGGCGACGAGACCGTGGGCAAGCTGATTGCTGAGGCCATGGAGAAGGTTTCCAACGACGGCGTTATCACCGTTGAGGAGTCCAAGACCGCTGAGACCTACAGCGAGGTCGTGGAAGGTATGCAGTTCGACCGCGGCTATATCACCCCCTATATGGTCACCGACACCGAGAAGATGGAGGCCGTTCTGGACGACGCCCTCATCCTCATCACCGATAAGAAGATCTCCAACATCCAGGAGCTGCTGCCTATCCTGGAGCAGGTGGTGCAGTCCGGCAAGAAGCTGCTGGTTATCGCCGAGGACGTGGAGGGCGAGGCTCTGTCCACCCTCATCGTCAACAAGCTGCGCGGCACCCTGAACGTGGTGTGCGTCAAGGCCCCCGGCTTCGGTGACCGCCGCAAGGAGATGCTGGAGGATATCGCCGTTCTGACTGGCGGTACCGTCATCACTGCCGACATGGGCTATGAGCTGAAGGAAGCCACCATGGATATGCTGGGCAAGGCCCGCCAGGTGAAGGTCTCCAAGGAGAACACCATCATCGTGGACGGCGCCGGCAGCTCCGAGGCCATCAAGAACCGTACCAACCAGATCCGCAGCCAGATCGAGACCACCACTTCCGACTATGACCGCGAGAAGCTCCAGGAGCGTCTGGCCAAGATGGCCGGCGGCGTGGCCATCATCCGCGTGGGCGCTGCCACCGAGGTGGAGATGAAGGAGAAGAAGCTCCGCATCGAGGACGCTCTGAACGCCACCCGCGCCGCTGTTGAGGAAGGCATTGTGGCCGGCGGCGGCACCGCCTATGTGAACGCTGTCTCCGCTGTGGAGAAGCTGCTGGACGAGACCGAGGGCGACGAGAAGACCGGTGTCCGCATCATCGCCAAGGCTCTGACCGAGCCCATGCGCCAGATTGCCACCAACGCCGGCATCGACGGCTCCGTGGTGCTGGAGAACGTGAAGAAGGCCGACAAGACCGGCTATGGCTTCGATGCCTACAACGAGACCTATGTGGACATGATCTCCGCCGGTATTGTGGATCCCACCAAGGTGACCCGTTCCGCTCTGGAGAACGCCGCTTCTATCGCTGCCACTCTGCTGACCACTGAGTCTCTGGTGGCCGACAAGAAGGAGCCCGCTCCCGCTGCTCCCGCTGCCCCCGACATGGGCGGTATGTACTAATCCAACGCCAAACATTGGGGCCCCCGGAACATTGTTCCGGGGGCCTTTTCTTGTCGGATTTGCAGGGAACAGCATCAGTCGGACTGATCCGGCCCTCCACTGGTGATGGCCGCCCAGGTTCTGCCGCCGTCGCCGGTGACAAAGACACAGGACAGCGTGTCCTCCTGACCGCCATCATAATACATACTGACTGTAAGTAGAGTCCCTACGTCCAGAGCAGCACCACTGGGTATGGCAGCCTGTTGTGCAAGGTCTGCCGCAGCAGGTGGGAGAGTGGTCTGTGCCTGGGACAGCTGAGGTACTTGGGCTGATCCCTGCCCAAGTACGGTTGCCATCCCTTGCTCCGCCGAGGCAGGAACGAAGTTTTGCAGGGAAAAGGCGCTCTCCACGCTGCCTGGAATCAGCAGCCGGGCGGCAGGCAGCAGCCACAGGGCGTAGAGGATCACAGGGGAGATGCGCCTGCGAAAGAGTGTGCGCAGGAGCAGCAGCACGGCGATGAGTAAAGTCCCCTGTACGGTCATTTGCAGCAGCTGTGTCATGAGCTTTCCCTGCCTTTCCGCAAAAGCGTGATCAGCTCTTCTACCTCTGCGCTGTCCAGCGCCTCCGAGCTCACCAGGGACTGGGCCAGCAGGGCCACGTCCCCACCGTATACCCGGTCCAAAATCTGCCGGGTCTCCTCCTGTACCGCTGCTTCCTTCTGAATCAGTGGCCGGTAGAGCTTTACCGGCTTGGCCTCTTCACAGGAGATGGCCTCCTTCTTCTCCATACGCTTCAGGAAGGCGGCTACCGCCGGCTTGCTCCAGTTCTGGGCCGCAACACCGTCACAGATCTCCCGAAAGGTAGCAGTCCCTCGTTTCCAGATTTCCTGCATGATGAGCCACTCGCTGTGAGAAAGAGATACACTGCGTTCCATACCACACCTCCATTAACTATTTGTCTAATAAGACTATAGCGCATCTCGAACGGGAAGTCAAGAAGATATTAACTAAATAGTTAATGGAGCCAGCGGCTGGGGAAAGCAGGGGGAGGTGCCCTTTCCTTCACGAGCTGAAAATTCTTTCAGGTGCCCCTTGCATTTTGGACCAGAATATGATAGGTTGATAGTAATAGAAAATACTTTTATAAAAGAAGGGGTGGCGTATGCAAAAAGCGTTAACGTCTGCGGCCCTGAAACAAACCAATCGGCGAAGAATCTATCAATATATTTATCAAAACGGGGAGCCGGTGACCAAGCAGGAGATTGCCGGGGCCCTGGGGCTAAGTTTGCCTACGGTATCCGGTAATCTGAACGATTTTCTGGAGGAGGGCCTGTTGTCCTATTCCGGTACCCAGGCCTCCACAGGCGGGCGGAAGCCCAGGACCATCTCCCTGGTGGCGGACGCGCGGTTTTCTGTGGGCATCTCCATTATGGATGACGCGGTGCGGCTGGTGGCCATCAACATCCGGGCTCAGGAATTGGGATACCAAAAAGTGTGTAAGAAGTTCAGCCACAGCCCCCATTATTATCAGGAAGTGGCCCAGTTGTTGGAGCACTTCCTGGACGCGCTGGGGCTGGATCGAAAAAGGCTGCTGGGCGTGGGGATCACCGTTCCGGGCATTGTGGATGCGGAGCGGGAGCGGCTGGTGTTTGCCCCCACGCTGGAACTGCGGGATATCCCTCTGGCTGAAATCACAGGGGCCTTTTCCTACGCAGTTCGCGTAGAAAACGACGCCAATGCCAGTGGATATGCGGAGAGCTGGGCAAGAAGCGAGAGCAGAAATTTGATTTATCTCTCTCTGGAGCGCGGCGTGGGCGGCGCCATCCTGATGGGGAACAAGCCCTATGTCGGGGACAACGGCCGCAGCGGCGAATTCGGCCATATCTGCATTGTACCAGACGGCAGACCCTGCCGGTGCGGCAAGCGGGGCTGCCTGGAAGCCTACTGCTCAACCTCCCGGCTCAGCGATGATCTGGGCATTACCCTGGAGGAGTTTTTCTCCATGCTGAAGTGCGGCAACTACCAGATTGCCCTGACCTGGGAGCAATATCGCCATCACCTGACCGACGGCCTAGCCATCATTCGGATGGGCATGGACTGTGATATTGTGTTGGGCGGAATGCTGGCGGCCTATCTGGAGGACCAGCTGGATCTGATCCGGCAGGAGGTATGCCAAAAGACCCTCTTTGACGAGGATGGCGCATTTCTGACTTTGGACCGGTTCAAATCTCACAGCGCCTGTGTGGGCACGGCCCTGCACGATGTGAACCGCTTCTTGGATTCCTTTTAATGAAATAAGAAAAAGGGGACGCCCGGCAGCAGTGCTGCCGGGCGTCCCTTTTTGGCAAATGGCACATAGCACTTTATACAATCTTTTCGGCAATTGGGAGAAATGTCAAAAAGGGGATTGAC
Source organism: Flavonifractor sp. An4 (assembly GCF_002161755.1). Taxonomy (NCBI): domain Bacteria; kingdom Bacillati; phylum Bacillota; class Clostridia; order Eubacteriales; family Oscillospiraceae; genus Flavonifractor; species Flavonifractor sp. An4. Next base: position 9,032 of record NZ_NFIL01000003.1, read on the forward strand.
TTTTCATATTTGAGAGTGTAATCTAATGGCAAGAACTTTAGTAAATCTATTTTATAAAATTGATTTACGATAGCGCAACGGTGATAAGGAAAAGGAGGAACCAGCTATGGGCAAGCGACCTGTTACTCTGTGTACCTGTCAGTGGGCGGACCTGCCTCTGGACGAATTGTGTGCGCTGGCGGAGAAGATGGGCTATGATGGCCTGGAGATCGCCTGCTGGGGCAGCAATCTGGATCTGGACCGGGCCCTGGAAGACGAGAGCTACATCCCCTGGGTGCAGGAGATCCTGAAGAAGCACAACCTGATCTGCAAGGCCCTGGCTACCCACATCATCGGCCAGTGCGTGGGCGATGCGCCCGATCCCCGGCTGAATAACTTTGCGCCCGCCGCTCTGGCCGATCAGCCCGACGCCATCCGCCAGTGGGGCGTCGATACCATGAAGAAGGCCGCCGTGGTGGCCAACAAGATGGGCGTCAAGATCATCACCGGCTTTACCGGCTCCCCCATCTGGCGCTACCACGGCTCTGAACACTGAGGAGATCGAACATCTCTTCGGCATCGTGCGCCGGCTGAAGGGGGAGGGGAAGTCCTTTATCTTTATCTCCCACAAGATGCCGGAAATTTTTGAGATCGCCGACCGCTATACCATCCTGCGCAATGGCTCTTTCATCTCCTCAGGCCGCATCGCCGACATCACGCCGGAGGAAGTGACCCGGCAGATGGTGGGTGAGGGCTATGTGAACCAGGAGGTTTATGAGGCCCGCAAGCTGGGTGAACCCATCCTGGAGCTGGAGGGACTGACCGGCAAGGGCTTCCACGATGTGACCCTGTCCGTCCACAAAGGCGAAGTGCTTGGCTTTACCGGCCTGAAAGGCGCCGGCAGCAGCGAATTGATGCAGGCCGTCTTTGGGGCCATTCCCTTTACCGCCGGCAGACTGAAGATATGGGGCAAGCCGGTAGCCTCCGGTACCATCCATAAGGCCATGAAGGACAAGGTGGCCATGCTGGCCGCCAATCGGAAGGAAAACTCCGTCATTCCTGATATGACGCTTCTAGAGAATACATATTGCGCTGAGCACACCCTCAGCGGCCGCCATCCCCATATCCATGTGAAGCGGGAGGCGGCCAAGTACAACAAGCTCAAGCAGATGCTCAACATCAAGGCGGAGAGCCATGAGGACCTGATCGTCAGCCTCTCCGGCGGCAATCAGCAGAAGGTGATCCTGGCCCGGTGGCTCAACACCGAGGCGGAGATCCTGCTGCTGGACAATCCTACCCAGGGCATCGATGTGGGCGCCAAGACCGAGATCTACAAGCTGATCCAGGAGCTGGCCAAGGCGGGCAAAACCGTCATCGTCAATACCCTGGAGATCCCGGAGATCCAAAAGGTGGCCGACCGCTGCGTGGTGTTCTACCACGGCGGTGTCCAGGCCGTGCTGGAGCGCAGCGAGATCACCGAGGAGCGGGTCATGCTCCTGGCTACCAACGCATCCGCCATCCGCGCGGAGCAGGGACAAGAGGTGTGAGACCATGAAAGAGAAGAACAACGCGGCCGCTCTGGTCAAAAGTATCTGGCACAAATATAACTTTATCCTGATCTTCCTGGCCATCCTGGTGGTGTTCCTCATCATCAACCACGGCGCCACCACCATGACCACCCTGATGAACATTCCACGTCACTCCACCGTCATCGGCATCATTGCCCTGGGTATGGGCCTGATCATCCTGACCGGCGACATCGATCTGTCGGTGGGCTCCCAGCTGGCGCTGGTGGGCGGTCTCACCGTCATGGTGTTCAACAACACCAACAACATCGCCCTTTCCTTCCTGTTTGCCGTCTTCATGGGTGTGATTCTGGGCCTTATCAACGGTGTGCTCATCGGCCTGGTGAAAATGCCGGCCTTCATTGTTACGCTGGCCACCATGCTGATGTACCGCTCCATCGCTCAGACCGTGATGAACAGCAACAACTGGACCATCTATCAGCTGGACGCCGGCCTGTCCCAGTGGCAGCCTCTGTGGGTCATCGGCAACCAGTCGGTGATCCAGATCCCCATTCTGGTGCTCATCCTGGTGGTGGTAGTGGCCATTATGACCTACCTGTCCACCAGTACCAAGTTCGGCAAGCGGGTGTATGCTCTGGGCAGCAACGAGCGGGCCGCTCAGCTCTCCGGTATCAATGTAAGCATGACCCGGGTGTTGGTCTTTGTCATCGCCGGCGTGCTGATGGGCATCGCATCCTTCCTCTATGTGGCTAACGTGGGCTCCGTGGACCCGGCCACCAGCGGCAAGAACTATGAGCTGTACTCCATTGCCGGCGTGGTCATCGGTGGCATCAGTATGTCGGGCGGTAAGGGCCGCATCCTGGGTGTGGTGTTCGGTTCCATGTCCTTTACCATTATCGACAAGATCATCACCGCTCTGGGTCTCAACCCGCTGATCAACGACACCATTAAAGGCGCCATCCTGCTGCTGGCTATCGCCGTGCAGATGCTGCCTGCCATCACTCAGAAACTGCGCAAGGCGCGTACAGCATAATTCTGAAATGCAAAAGGGAGGGTATCGCTATGAAAACCTATGAGGAAATCGACAAAATTGTCTATGAGGGGCCGAACAGCAACGAGCCCTTCGCCTTCAAATACTACAACCCCGATGAGGTGTTGGCGGGCAAGCCTATGCGGGAGCACCTGAAGTTCGCCATGAGTTACTGGCATACCATCTGTGCCGAGGGTGTGGATATGTTCGGCAGCGGCACCATGGACAAGAGCTTCGGCCAGAGCGATCCTATGGCCAAGTTCCGGGCCAAAGCAGACTTTGCCTTCGGTCTGATGGATAAGCTGGACCTGGATTACTACTGCTTCCACGATGTGGACATTGCCCCCGAGGGCGCCACTGTGAAGGAGAGCATTGAGAACTTCAAGGTCATGGTGGGCTACCTGAAAGAGCTCCAGGAGAAGCACAACAAGAAGTGCCTGTGGGTCACCGCCAACAACTTCGGTGACAAGAAGTTCATGGCTGGCGCCGCCACTTCCTGCAGCGCCGACGTGTATGCCGTAGCCGCCGCCAAGGTGAAGGCCTGCATGGATGCCGCCATTGAGCTGGGGGCCACCGGCTATGTGTTCTGGGGCGGCCGTGAAGGCTATGAGACCCTGTTGAACACCGACATGGGGCTGGAGCTGGACAATCTGGCCCGCTTCCTCACCATGGCCCGTGACTATGGCCGTGCCCACGGCTTCAAGGGTGACTTCTACATTGAGCCCAAGCCCAAGGAGCCCACCAAGCATCAGTATGACTTTGACGTGGCCACCTGCATGAACTTCCTGCGGAAGTACGGCCTCACCGGCGACTTCAAGATGAACATTGAAGCCAACCACGCCACCCTGGCGGGCCACACCTTCCAGCATGAGCTGCGCACCGCCATTGTCAACGATTCCTTTGGCTCCATCGACGCAAACCAGGGCGACCTGTTCCTGGGCTGGGATACCGATCAGTTCCCCACCGACGTGTACAACACCACCTACTGCATGATGGAGGTGCTGAAGGCGGGTGGCTTTACCAACGGCGGCCTGAACTTCGACGCCAAGACCCGCCGTCCCTCCAACACCCTGGAGGACATCCTGCTGGCCTACATCGCCGGTATGGACTCCTTCGCCCTGGGCCTGCGGAAGGCTCTGGCCCTCCAGGCCGACGGCCGGCTGGACCAGTTCGTGGAGGACCGGTATGCCAGCTACCGCAGCGGCGTGGGCAAGACCATCGTGGACGGCACCGCCACTCTGGAGTCCCTGTCCGATTACGCCATGGGCCTGGAGAAGATCGACGTGCCCAGCGGCCGGCAGGAGTACCTGGAAACCATCGTCAACAACGTCATGTTCCGCTGAGCGCTTGTGCGCGGAGGGGCGCGCCGGACCCGGCGCGCCCCTTTTACATTGGAAAGGAGAAGGGCTATGGCATATCTGATGGGTGTGGATCTGGGCACCTCCGGTACTAAGACCGCCCTGTTTGACGAGACAGGCCGCACCGTGGCCTCCTGCACCGCCACCTATCCGCTGGACCAGCCACACAACGGCTGGGCGGAGCAGGACCCGGAAGCCTGGTGGAAGGCGGCCTGTGAGACCATCCGGGGTGTGCTGGACCAGAGCGGCGTCTCACCCGGTGAGGTGAAGGGCGTGGGCCTGTCCGGCCAGATGCACGGTCTGGTCATGCTGGACGGGGAGGGACGGGTGCTCCGCCCCTCCATCCTGTGGTGCGACGGCCGCACCGGGCGGGAGTGCCAGGAGATTACGGAACTGGTAGGGAAGGAGCGGCTTATTCAGCTCACCGCTAACCCGGCCCTCACCGGCTTTACCGCCGGTAAGATCCTGTGGGTGCGCCGCCATGAGCCAGAGTTGTATGCGAAATGCCGCCATATTCTGCTGCCCAAGGACTACCTGCGCTATAAGCTGACGGGAGAGTTTGCCACCGAGGTATCCGACGCCTCCGGCATGAACCTGCTGGACGTGGCCCACCGCTGCTGGAGCCGGGAGGTGCTGGACAAGCTGGACATTGACCCGGCCTTGCTGGGTAAGCTGTATGAATCTGTTGATCTGACCGGCACGGTGACGGCGGCTGCCTCTGCTGCTACCGGCCTGGCCCCCGGCACATCGGTGGCGGGCGGCGCGGGAGACAACGCCGCGGCCGCGGTGGGCACCGGCGTGGTGCGGTCGGGGCGCGCCTTTGTCACGCTGGGCACCTCCGGCGTGGTATTTGCCCACGCCGATCAGGTGAGTATCGATTCCGGCGGACGGGTCCATACCTTCTGCGCCGCCGTGCCCGGAGCGTGGACAGTGATGAGCTGTACCCTGGCCGCCGGTCTGTCCCTCCAGTGGTTCCGCAACCAGTTCTGCGCCGAAGAGCGGCAGCAGGCGGCGGAGGAGGGGGTGGACCCTTACGATATCATGACCCGGGAGGCAGCACAGTCTCCCATCGGGGCCAACCGGCTGCTCTACCTGCCCTACCTGATGGGCGAGCGGTCCCCATTGCTGGACGAGAAGGCCAGAGGCGCTTTTATCGGCCTGTCCGCCATGCACGGCCGGGGAGATTTGATCCGGGCGGTGATGGAGGGCGTGTCCTACTCCCAGCGCCAGTGTCTGGACATTTTAAGGGAGATGGGAGTGGCCCCCGACCACATCATGGCCTGTGGCGGCGGCGGACGGTCTCCCTTCTGGCGGCAGATGCTTGCCGATGTGCTGGGCTGCACCGTCCAGACCGCCAAGGCGGCTCAGGAGGGGCCCGCCCTGGGCGCTGCCATCCTGGCGGGCGTGTGCGCCGGGGTGTATCCCGACGTGCCCGCTGCCTGCGACGCCATTGTCCATCCCGATCAGTCCTGTGCCCCCAACAGCGGGGACAGCGCCCGGTATGAGCCCTTCTACCGGCTGTATACGGAACTCTATCCCGCCCTCAGAGACAGCTTCTCACAGCTGTACGACCTGTAACAAACGCGGCGCTGCCCACCGGCAGCGCCGCGTTTTTGCGGTGCAGCTTGAGAAACACGGCCAGAAGAACACCGGCCAAGAGGATGGGGTTTGTCATGGGAAATACAACTAGATAAAGAAAAATATCCCAGCAACAAAGGGGCTGTTACATAGATTACACAAAAATTTTTCAGAAATAATACAGTATAAAGTCTGATATTACTTAAAAAAGCTTGTGCGCAAAGGAATGTTTTGTTAAAATAACACTGTATCAAACGGAGCGGTTCAGCCGCTGCGGACCGGGGAGAGATGGTGCTGCCCGGAAGAAAGGAAGGAAAGGGCCAGGAAACAGAAGGGAAAGCCGGACGGACCGTCCGGCTTTGTTGGCCAAATCTGCGGTGTGGAGGTGAGAGCATCCGGTATATTGGAAGGAAGAAATGGCCGCGCAGGCGGCCTCAGCGAGGAAGGATGGATGATCGTAGTATGAGACATAAGCTGAAACCCCTGCTATCCACGTTATTAACCATCGCTATGATCCTGTCCCTGCTGCCCACCGCGGCCTTCGCCGCCGGGGAGACGGGGACCTTTACCAAGATCACCACACAGGATGAATTGACGGACGGAAAATACGTTATCGTAGTCGATTCCGGATATGCCATGGGTGCGCTGGACGGCACATGGCTTACTGCCACACAGGTTACAGAGGAAGGCGGCAGCCTCACCGATCCCGACGCCAGCCTGGTGTGGGAGATCGCCGTAACCGACAGCGGCGTTACCCTCACTGACGCCAACGGCACCCAAGTGGCGCCCAAGGGCGGCAACAACAACGGCATTCAGGCCGGCGACTACACCTGGGCCACCTCCTTTGAAAACGGAGCCTTCCGTTTTCTGGGTACCGGGGAGGATACTGTGACCCTGGCCAGCAACAAGAATTCGGAAAACAAATTCCGGGCCTATAAAAACGCGACCATCAACGCCGGTTACCCCTGTGATTTTACACTCTATCAGTATGTGGAGGGTACCGGCACACCTGATCCTGGACCGGGTCCCGATGAGCCGACCGTTATCTCCATCTCCGATGCCCTGGCCGCTGCCGACGGCACCGAAAAGCTGACGGTCAAGGGCGTGGTCACCCTCCTGGATGGGCAGAATGTCTACCTCCAGGACGGCACCGGCGGTATTTGCGCCCGCATGAGCGGCCAGTTTGATGATATCGCCCTGGGTGATACCGTCATTGCCACCGGCAAGCGGGATACTTATAACGGTCTGCCCCAGCTGGGCAGTGCGACCTATGAAAAATCCTCCGGTGTGACCCTGACCCCCGCGGTCAAGACCATCGGGGAGCTGACCGACGCCGATATCTGCACCTATGTGACCATCGAAGATGTAACGGTCACGGAGATTTTCGACAATAACGGTCAGTATGCCAATCCCAACATCACGGTAAAGGACGCCGCAGGCAACACCATCCAGCTCTACAAAGCCGTGGTGGACAAGACCGCCGTGGCCGTTGACGATGTGATCACCATCACCGCTGCGGTGAGCGTATTCAACGGTACCTTCCAGCTGCGCAACACCAGCGCCGATGAGATCCAGACTGCCGGCGCCTCCACCGGTCCCATCTATGACGGGGAACAGGTGGTCATCTACAACCCCGCCTATGGCAAGGCTCTGTCCGGCACCTATAACGGCTTCTACAACAACGGTACCGATGTGGCCCTGGAGGATGGCACCCTGTCCGGCTTCACCGCTGCCGATGTGTGGACCGTGGCCGACAACGGCGACGGCACCTGGTCCTTCTCCTACGATGGCCAGAACATCGGTATGGGTGATTCTTTCTCCAGTATGCCCCTGGGCGAGAAGAACGACAAGTGGGTGCTGGAGGACGCGGGCAACGGCCTCTACTACATCAAGAACACCGTCCGCGGCGCCTATATGGAGTGGTACGCCGAGAAAAACAACTGGAGTTCCTACGGCAAGATTTCCGCCGGCAGCGAGGGTATGTTTGCCCTGACCTTCTATGAGGTCACCGATCTCCCCGAGCCCCCCAGCGGCGATCTGCCTGAGGCCGGCGCGCAGGTGGTACTCTACAACGAGGGCGCCAAGGGCGTTCTGGCCGGTTCTGACGGCAATGAGACCAGCCCCTCCGTCAACAACGCCGAGGCCACCGTGGCCGACGGCGTGGCCACCCCTGCCAACGGCGCACGGGTGTTCACCGTGGAGAAAAACGGCGAGTATTTCCGCTTCAAGACAGAACATGACGGCTACCTCTGCTCCAACGGTACCGGCAACAACGCTTTTTATGCTGCCGAGGCTACCGAGGACGCCGACTGGAAGCTGACCCCCTTCAACGGCGGCTTTAACCTGGAGAGCCGTACCGCCAAATTCAACGGCAAGTACTCCCAGTACCTGGAATACTATGCCGGTTCCTACAAGACCTACAGCCTGTACAATGACAGCGATAAGGACATCTACACCTTTAACTTCTACCCTGTGGCTGAGGACGTTACCGTCACCGATGGCGTGGTCAATATGCCCGCTGTCACCTTTGGGCTCCTGCCCGACGCTTATGTGGGTCAGGAGTACTCCGTCAGCTTCACCGTGGATTCCGTCTTTGGCGTGAAGGACATTTCCGCTAAGTACGGCGACACCGCTGCCCAGCTGACCAATGATAACGGCACCTATACCTTCACCATTCCCAGCTCTGCCATGGGTGCCGGTGATCTGGTGATCACCATTGAGGGAACGGACAACAAGGACGTGGCCTTTACCGGCACCACCACCCTTGCTGTCAAGGATGAGCCCTATATCCTCGAGGTGTTCCCCGCCGCCAATGCCCAGACCGGCGACGAGAAGCAGCCCGAAATCGGCTTCACCTTCGGCAACGCCGGGGAGAATCCCACCGTCACCCTGAAGGTGAACGACCAGGATGTTATTCCCACCGTGGAGAACGGCAAGGCCTCTTACACCCCCGCCGAGGCCATGGCCGACGGCAAGGTCTCCGTCACCGCCACCGTCACCCGGGCGGATGAAAAGACCGTCTCCCGCACCTGGACCTTTACCATCGGCACGGCCCAGTATCAGCTCTACTTTGGACAGCTCCACTCCCACACCGCCGAATACTCCGACGGTGCGGGCACCCTCCAGGAGGGCCTGAACTATGTGGCCAACCTGCCCGAGAGCGCCAACGTGGACTTTGTGGCCTTCACTGACCACTCCAACTACTTTGACACCTCCGGCGCTGCCAACCCCGAGGCTGCGCTCTATGATGCCAGCCAGATGACAGAGGCCAGCGCGGAGAAGTGGAACACCTATACCGGCACCATCGAAAGATTCAATACCGAACACGCCGGCAAGCTGGTGGCCCTGGCGGGCTTCGAGATGACCTGGTCCGGCGGACCCGGCCACATCAACACTTTTAACACCCCCGGCATCGTCTCCCGCAACAACACCACGCTGAACAACAAGACTGCTGACGCGGGCATGAAGGCCTACTATGCCCTGCTGAGCAACAAGAACCTGGTTAATTCCATCAGTCAGTTCAACCACCCCGGCACCACCTTCGGCAACTTCAGCGACTTCGGTTACTATGACCCCATTATTGACACCCGGATACAGCTGGTAGAGGTGGGCAACGGCGAGGGCGCCATCGGCGCCGGCGGCTACTACCCCAGCTATGAGCAGTACATCATGGCCCTGGACAAGGGCTGGCACGTGGCTCCCACCAACAATCAGGACAACCACAAGGGCAAGTGGGGCAACGCCAACGACGCCCGCGACGTTATCCTGACCGATGACTTCTCCCAGGAGGGCATCTACCAGGCCATCCGCGACCGGCGGGTCTACGCCACCGAGGACAAGAACCTGGAGATCAACTACACCCTCAACGGCCAGCTGCTGGGCTCCATTATCTCCGAGGTCCCCGAGAATGTCAGCATCAACGTCAGCGTGTATGACCCCGACGCCTCCGACTCCATCTCCAAGGTGGAAGTGGTGGTCAACTCCGGCGCCGTGGCCTACACCTGGGATGACCCCACTGAGCTGGCCGCCGGCGAGCTGGAGTGCGCCATCCCCGCCGACTACAGCTACTACTTTATCCGCGTCACCCAGGGCGACGGCGACCTGGCCGTCACCGCTCCCGTTTGGGTGGGCGAAGTGGTGAAGCTGGGCGTCTCCTCCGTGGAGTGCGGCACCGCCACCCCCGTTACCGGCGAGGCCCTCACCCTCACCACCACCCTCTTCAACAGCGAGTCTGAGCCCGCCACCGTCAAGTCCATCACCTACTCCAGCGGCGGCGAGGTCCTGGGCGCCGACACCAAGGGCTATGAGCTCCCCGCCTCCGGCACGATGACCGTGGACTGGAGCTATATCCCCGATATGGCCCGGGTGATGACTGTCACCGTCACCGCGGTTCTGGAGCAGGGCGACATCGAGTACACCTACTCCAAGGACGTGACCCTGGATATCCTGGACGCCAGCCAGCTGGTTTACATCGGTATCGACGCCTCCCACTACAATGAGTATGTGAACGGCAACTACAAGGACTCCATGGGCAACTTCGGCAATCTGGCTGCCGGCTACTCGGTGCGCACGGTTCAGCTGAACACCAGCGACGACCTGATCGCCGCCTGTGAGAACAAGGACAACAAGTATAAGGCCATCATCCTCACCGCGCCCTCCCGCCGGGATGGTACCGCACTGAGAGATCCCTACGCCTGCTACTCCGATGCGGAGATCGAGGCCCTGAAGGCCTTCAACGCCGACGGCGGCACCCTGGTCGTGGCTGGCTGGTCGGACTACTACGAAAGCTATGCCGCCTTTGATGCTGCCGACCATATGGCTGCCCAGCAGAACAAGGTTCTGGAGGCTCTGGGCTCTTCCCTGCGTATTGGTGACGACGCCACCAACGATGACAAGCTCAACGGCGGACAGACCCAGCGTCTCTATCTCTCCACCTATAATTGGGACCATTTCCTGATGAACGGCGTGGAGTTTGATCCCGAGAATCCCAACAACAACCTGTACTCTCAGCTCTTCAGTCAGTACGGCGGCGCTTCCATCTATGTGGTGGACGATGCGGGCAACCCCACCACCGAGATACCTGCCACCGTCTCTCCCGTGGTCTACGGCCACGCCACCACCTACTCTGCGGACAGCGATAACGACGGCCTGGGCGGCGATTCCATGCCCAAGTACGCTGTGGCCGAGGGCGATAAACGCCTGATGGTGCTGGCCACCGAGGACCTGGGCGACAACAAGGGCCTCATCATTGTCTCCGGCGCAGCCTTCATGTCCAACTTTGAGGTGCAGGCCGAGGTAGGCGACTCCGGTGCTGAGAAGAACTATTCCAACTACAACATCTGCGAGAATCTGGTTAACTATTTGAACCCCGTGACTGTTACTCCCATCGAACAGGTGCAGGCTCAGGAACTGGAAGGTGTGAAGTACACCATCGAAGGTGTGGTTACCTCCAATGCCTCCGGCTACGACAAGGATACCGCCTTCTTCGACTGCATCTATGTCCAGGACGACACCGCCGGTATCAACGCCTTCCCCGTGGCCGGCAATTACAAGACCGGCGACAAGGTGCGTATCACCGGCACTACCTCTTCCTATCAGGGCGAGCGTCAGATCGCCGTGACCTCCATTGAAAAGATCGGCGAGACGGAGGCTCCTGCCCCCATGGAGATCACCGCTGACCAGCTGAACAACGGTTCCGTCCTGGGCAGCCTGGTCACCCTGAAGGGCACCGTTGTCTCCTTCCAGGAAGAGAATGGCTCCATTCAGACCATTATGGTCCGTGACAGCGAAGGTAATATCGGCCGCGTGTTTATCGACGGTTATATCACCAGCGACAAGAAGATCGACGGTCTGGAGGTGGGCTGCGACATCACCGCCACCGGTCTTGCCTCCTACGACAATACCTTCAACGCCCCCGACGGCCCCTTCCCCCGCATCCGAGTTCGTGACAGAGCGGATATCGTATGTACTGTAGCCTCCACCAGCGGCTCCACCACCTACGCCATCACTGTGGAGGGCAGCGACAACGGTACCGTGACTGCCAGCCGCACCCGCGCCTCCAAGGGCCTGACCATCACCCTGACTGTGAAGGCTGACGAAGGCTACGAGCTGAATGTACTGACCGTTACCGACAAGAACGGCAACGAGATCAAGCTCACCGACAAGGGGGACGGCAAGTACACCTTTGCCATGCCCGCCTCCGCTGTCACTGTGGAAGCCTCCTTTGCCGCCAAGAGTGTGGAGAACGAACTGCCCTTCACGGATGTGGATGTGGACGACTGGTTCTACAGTGCCGTAAAATATGTCTATGACAACGACCTCATGAACGGCACCTCTGCCACCCAGTTCTCCCCCTTCATGACCACCAGCCGGGCCATGATCCTTACCATCCTGGCCCGCTACAATGGCGTGGATACCTCCACCGGCGCTACCTGGTATGAGGCCGGTGTGGCCTGGGCGGTGGAGAACGGCGTGTCCGACGGTACCAATCTGGAGGCTGCCGTGTCCCGTGAGCAGCTGGTCACCATGCTGTGGCGTCTTGTGGGCAGCCCCGTCATTGAGTGCGACCTGACCGCCTATCCTGACAGCGGTTCTGTCAGCGACTGGGCCGCCCAGGCTATGGCTTGGGCTGTGGATACCGGTATCATTATCGGTACTGGCGCCGGCACCCTTAATCCTCAGGGGAACGCGACCCGTGCGGAAGTGGCTGCCGTGCTGGCCCGCTTTGCAGAAAACGACTGATTCCATACTTGCGTATGCGGGGCGCCGCCTGCCTCGGTGGGCGGCGCCCCGCCTTATATCTTGAGAGGAGAGCGCCATGGGACAAAAGAAACAAAAGCAGCCTGTTCTGCTGGAAAAGCAGCCCCTATGGCCTCCCAGCAAGGGCCGGATTGCAGGGCTGATTGTGGGGCTGTGCCTGCTGCTCATTCTGGTGGTGGGGGGTGTGCTGCTCCAACCGGAGAATGGGGAGCTGACTGCGGCCCAGAAGAGAAACTTTGCTTCTGCCCGCGTTACCGATATCCTGGCCGATGATGCCCAGCCGGATGAATGGACCGAGGGCCTGCGGGTGGGCAGCCAGTATTTGGAACTTGAGATTCTCAGCGGTCCCTACAAGGGGGCCGTTCTGGAGGCCATCAATTACCTCACCGCCTATGCCAATGTGGACTGTTCCCTGGGTACCCGGGTCATTGTGCGGCTGGATGTGGATGACAATGGGGACCCATATGTGGTCTCCATTCCCAACTACGACCGGGGTATTGTTCTGGTGGGGATGCTGGTGGTTTTTGCTCTACTGCTGATCCTCATTGGCGGCAAAAAGGGAGTCATGGCTCTGCTGGGATTGGCCTACACCCTGGCCGGTATCTGGTTTTTGCTCATTCCCATGGTACTGAAGGGAGCGCCATCCATTCCGTCGGCTATCTTTATTGCGGCGCTGACGGCGGCGGCGTCCCTGCTGATGCTGACCGGTTTTTCCCGCAAAACCCTGTGCGCCGGACTGGGCTGCGTATGCGGTGTAGCGGCGGCAGGCCTGTTTGCCTGGATCGTGGGGATCATCACCCCGATTGGCGGGTTCAATATGTCGGAGGCGGAGGAACTGGTGCTGCGGGCCTATGACAGCCCCCTGGAGATCCGGGGCCTGCTGGTCAGCGGCATCCTCATCGCCGCCCTGGGGGCGGTGATGGATGTGGCCATGTCCATCTCCTCTGCCTGCCACGAACTGCGGACGGTGGACCCGGAGATTACCTCCGGCCGCCTGTTCCGCTCGGGGATGAACATTGGCCGGGACGCCATGGGCACCATGGCCAATACGCTGATCCTGGCCTTTGCGGGCGCCTCCTTCAATATGCTGCTGCTCTTCCAGGTCTATCATTACCCTCTGATTCAGATCATCAACAGCGATACCATGGCCATTGAGCTGATCCAGAGTGTGGCCGGCTCGGTGGGCATTATCTTGACCGTGCCGCTGGTTTCCCTGTTTGCCTCCCTGCTGCTGGGGAAGAAAAAGAAGCGGGCTGGATAAGCGGACAAATCAAAAAAGAAAAAAGCCACTGGAAATTCTAGCGAATTTCCAGTGGCTTTTTTCTATGCAGAAGATGATTGGAACCTTAAGGAGTGAGCGGAGCAAAGGACTCTTTTGCCAGTTTGATAAATGCCTTTCCGATGGGGGAGATATTATCCCAGGCGGTGTAAGCGATGCCGATATCCCGGTAGGGGGCCTCTGTAAGATCCCGGACTTCAAATTGAAAGTTCAGGTAGTCCCGATAGGACATCTCCGGCAGGATGGTCACACCAAGTCCCCGGGAAACCATGGAGATGGTGATGTCATCGTCACTGATGCAATATTTAACGTTCAGGTTGAGGTTGTAGTTCTTAATCAGTTCACCTACCTGATGCCGCGGTCCTTCTCCCGGCATGATAAAAGACTCCGGTTCCAGATCTTTCAGGGAAAGACGTTCCTTTTCTGCCAAAGGGTGGCCTGGGGGCAGGATAACAGCCAGCTTTTCCCGATAGAGGGTCACAAAGGGAAACGGGGTTTGGGAGGAGACAGAGAGAAAACCAAACTCCACGGTGCCGCTGGCCAAAAGACGTTCCACGTCGCTGTAGTTGCCATGGAGCAGTTGAATTTGAATATTGGGGTAGCGGTCATTGAAGCGCTTGACCATATCCGGAAAGGTATGGATGGCCAGGCTGGGGATGGAGGCAATGCAGAGCTTACCGGCGCCTACACCCAGGTAGAAGGAGGCCCATTGATCCAGCGTGGTCTGACTGTTTACGATCTTGACGATAAACGGCATAGCTTCCTGGCCTGCGCTGGTCAATCTGGTTTTTCGTCCTTCCCGAGTCAGCAGGCGAAAGCCCAGGGCCTGCTCCAGACTATAGATACAGTGGGAGACAGCAGACTGGGTATAGCCCAGTTCTGCAGCGGCACGGGAGAAACTTTCGCACTCAACGACCTTTAAAAATACTTTGTATTTGTCGGTTTCCACAGCTTGCGCCTCCTGACGTGCTCATACGGTAAAGTATGAAAATCTTTGATGGGAACCATCGGAAATGTTCGCTAGATTTTGGGCAAACTCTGTGCTAATATTTGTGACAAAGAAACAAAGGTTTTATAACTTGATTGTTAAGGTGATTGTTAATAAGCCTGTCTATTTAATAATAAGACAAAAAGAAAAACGTGTCAATATTTATTGAAGATTTGAGAAAAAAGAAATATTTGGCGGTTTCAAATACGGAAAAAATAACAGCGTAAAATGACTTTTTTGAGGCGAGGCAAATAAGAGCGAAAAGGGGGGCTGCGCATGGAAACCGGAAGGATTTTTAACATTCAGAAGTGCTCCATTCGTGATGGACGGGGGATGCGTACATCGGTCTTTTTCAAGGGCTGCGGCCTGCACTGCCTCTGGTGTGCCAACCCGGAAGGAATTTCCTTTGAACCGGAAATCACGCTGAATCCTCAGAACTGCATCGCCTGCAACGGGTGTATGCGAAATTGCCCCACGGGTGCTTCCCGGCTGGATGAGAATGGGGTGCCGGTGTACCAGCGGGACCAGTGCACCAGCTGCGGACGGTGCGCGGACCTGTGCCCCACCGAAGCCAGAAAGCTGAACGGACAAGACTATACGGTGGAGCAGCTGTTCAAACAGATCTATCAGGATCGGTTTTACTTTCAGCATTCCGGCGGCGGCGTGACCTTTACCGGCGGAGAGGCGCTGATGCAGCCGGAGTTCCTGTTGGCGATCAGCAAAAAGTGCAGGGAATATGGCGTCAACGTGGCCATTGAGACCTGTGGCTGCGGCGACTATGAGAAATTTGCCCCCTGCCTGGATTACATCGATTTTATCTACTTTGATCTGAAGCATATGGACAGTGAGCAGCACCAGAAATGGACGGGGCAGCGCAACGAGCGTATTCTGGAAAATCTCCGCCGGATCAGCCAACACGGCAATGAGATCATCGTCCGCACGCCGGTGATTCCGGGTATCAACGATTCAGAAGAGAATATCCGGGAGACCGCCCGGTTCATCCTGCCCCTGGCGTCGGTCCAGAAGTACGAGCTGCTGGCTTACCATAAACTGGGCGTCAACAAATACAAATTGCTGGGCAAGCCCTATCTGCTGGAGGAGATTCAGGAGCCGACGGCAGAGCATATGTTCCATCTGGTGGACGTGGCCAACGAGGTGCTGGCTCCGGCAGGGAAGAAATGCTTTTATAACCTGAACAACGACTACGATGAGTAAGTCTGGCAATGGGATAGCTGGATCGCTCCGGTGATCCTTCAAGATAAAACTGCTTTTCAAGGAGGAATCTGTTATGGCATCTGAACGAGTGGAATTTTTAAAGGCGCGTCTGCGCAACACAAATCCGTCCATTTCGGTGGAACGGGCCAGACTTGTGACCCAGTTCTACCGCATTCCCTCCATCGAATCTCCCATTACCAGAAAGGCCCGTATGCTGGAGTACCTGCTCCAGAATATGACCATCTTCATCAATCCCCAGTCCATTTTTGTAGGTGACCATGGCGAGCGCTACCGCTCGGTTCCGGCTTATCCGGAGTGGGGCTCCAACTGGATTCTGGAGGACATCGATACCTTTGACACCCGCAGCACCGATACCCTTTACTGGGACAAGCCGGAGGACAAGCAGGAGCTGATCGACATTTGCACCGAGTGGAGGAGCAGAGGCTTCCGGGAAGTGATCGACAGCCACCTCAGCGAGGAGCAGAAGCAGGCCTCCCTGGACGGCCTGATCACCATTGGCTCCCGCATCGTGTCCACCGCCAGCCATATGCCGGAGTACGGTGTGATCTTTGAGAAGGGCTTTGCCAAAATGATCGATGAGATCCAGGCGAAGCTGGACGGCATCGAGCACTATGATTACATCACCCAGGAGCAGAAGGATACCTGGGAGGGCATGATCATCACCCTGAAGGCTGCCATCCAGTTTGCCCACCGGTATGTGAAGCTGGCCCGGGAGATGGCGGAGACCGAGGAAGATCCCAAGCGCAAGGCCGATCTGCTGCGGATCGCGGAGACCTGCGAGCGGGTGCCCGAGCTGCCTCCCAGAACCTTCTACGAGGCCATGCAGTTCTTCTGGTTCATCCATCTGATCTATCAGATCGAAAACGCCGGTCACAACCACTCCATCGGCCGGTTTGACCAGTTTATGTATCCCTATTTCATCCATGATATCGAAAACGGTGTGGCCACCGAAGATGATATCGTGGAAATGATCCAGTGTATGCTCATCAAGTGGACGGAGATCTTTGAGCTGCGGGATCACATCGAGGCGGAAGCTTATGCCGGTTTCCCCATGTGGACCAACGTGACCATCGGCGGCATTGACTCCAACGGCCATGACGCCTGCAACCGGCTGACCTATCTGTTCCTGGAGGCTGCCGACGGCGCGGAGACCACCCAGCCCGCCATCTCCTTCCGCTTCAACAAGAAGATCGACGAGACCATCTTCCGCCGGGCCCTCAAGCTGACCCAGAAGGGCCTGGGACAGCCTGCCTTCTTCAACGATGAGATCAACATCCCCCGGGTGCTGGCCAACGGCTGCAACGACATCCGGGAGGCCCGGGACTACGCCATTGAGGGCTGCGTGGAGGCCCAGGTGCCCGGCAAGACCGACTTCCGCCCGGTGGCCGGCTTCATCAACATCCTAAAGGTGCTGGAACTGGCCATGCATGACGGTGTAGACCCCAAGACCGGCCGTCAGTTTGGTCCCAATACGGGCACCATGGAGGAAATGGACTCCATGGAGAAGTTCATGAAGGCCTACGAGGCACAGCTGGCCTATATCATCGACTACCACCTCCAGGCCTACGGCATCTGCTCCGCCCTCCATTCCCAGATCTGCCCCACCGTCTTTGCCTCCTGCATGGTGGACGGCTGCATCGAGAAGGGCCGCATCCTCCAGAAGGACGGCGCCCGCTACAGCTCCACCGGTACCTTCATCAGCGGTGTGGCCAATGCCGCCGACTCCCTGGCCGCCATCGATCAGGTGGTGTTCCAGAAGAAGCTGATGACCCTGGCTGAGCTGACCCAGATCCTGGACAGCAACTACGTCGGCCGGGAGGACGTACATCAGATGCTGCTGAACAAGGTGGTACACTTCGGCAACGACGAGGACCTGGTGGATGAATACTGCCGCCGTGTGGTGACCTTCTGCGCCCTGGAGAACCAGGCCCATAAGGATTCCCGCTTCGGCCAGTACGAGCTCATCCTGCTCAACCAGACCTACAACATCTGGCAGGGCCGTTGCGTGGGCGCCACCCCCGACGGACGTATGGACGGTGAGCCGCTGGCCAACAACGCATCTCCCTCCAATGGTATGGACCGCAACGGTCCCACCGCCGTGGGCAACTCCATTGGAAAGATGGATACCCTGATGGTGCCCAAGGGTGTGCTGGTCAACCATAAGTTTGATCCCGCCGTGGCCAAGGGTGAAAAGGGCCTGGAGATGCTGGAGACCTTTGTCAGAGGCTATTGCGAGGCCGGCGGTCAGCACGTGCAGATCAACGTGGTGGATACCGCCACTCTGCGGGACGCCCAGAAGCACCCGGAGAACTACAAGCACCTGATGGTGCGCGTAGCGGGCTACTCCGCCTTCTTCGTGGAACTGGATCCTCGTGTCCAGGAGAACATCATCGGCCGCACCGAACACGGCAGCTGCTGCGGATGACGGGTATCTCCGGGGACGCAGGGGCTGCGTCCCCGGAGCAAAAATAAAAACAGAAAGGGAGCGAGATTTATGGGGACTAAGAAAATGTCAGTCGGTCAAGTGATTCTGCTCAGCGGCGCGCTGCTTGCCTACCTGGTGGGTTCAGGTTGGGCCAGCGGTCAGGAGACGGTACAGTACTTCACTTCCAGCGGTATGTGGTGTTTTGTTCCGGGCATTTTGAACATCATCATGCTGTACTTCGGCTATGTGGCCTACGGCTATGCCGGCCGCACCCGCGGCATCGACAGCCTGGCTGGTGTGTTTGAATTCTATGTGGGCAAGTACATCGGCAAGCTCTTCGTCCTGTTTGCATGGCTGTTCACCTTCTGTGCCTATGTGTTCATGATCGCCGGCTTCGGCGCTACGCTGGAGCAGCAGGTTGGCATCCCAACCGCAGTGGGATCCGCGCTGGGTTCCGTCCTGGCGATTGTTACCGCCCTGTTCGGCCTGAACGGTATCGTAAATGTCATCGGTAAAATCGGCCCGTTTATCGTTGCCATCATCACCTTCATCGGTGTTGTCTCCATTTTCATGTTCGCCCCCTATATCACCCAGGGTGCGGCCCTGCTGGCCAGCGGTGAGATCACCGTGCCTGTGGCCGGCGGCGGCCATCCCCTGACGGCCGGTCTGTCCTTCGGCGGCTGCTCCCTGCTGCTCTGCTCCGCCTATGTGGCCCGTCAGGCCCACGATCTGCGGGAATACAAGTGGAGCAACTTCAAGCTGATCGTGCTCATCGGCGCGGTGGTGGACTCCGTGGTTCCCATCATGATCGGCTATGCCCACCTGGGCAACATCCAGAACTCTGCCAATGCGGAGATCCCCAACCTGATCCTGGCCAACCACATCTTCCCCGGCCTGGGTATCATCCTCTCCATCGTAATCCTGCTGGCCATCTACAGCACCATCTGCCCCCTGATGTGGTCCACCATCAGCACCTTCTTCAAGGATGAAAAGTCCGCCAAATACAAGATCGCCTGCTGTGTCTTTGCGGTGGCGGTGTATATCGTGACGCTGTTCGTCCCCTACTCCACGCTGCTCAACTACATCATGACCTACTGCGGCTATTCCGGTGCCATCGTCTTTGCTGCCTGCGTGATTCGTTACTTTATGATCCGCAGCGCCGACAAGAAGAGCGGCAAGGTGACCGAGGCTGTGGTTGCCATTGAGGAGTCGTAAGCATACCTGATTCAGGTACCCTAAAAGGCCAGCCCCGGAAGTCCCATGAACCGGGCTTCCGGGGCTGGCCTCTCTTTGTGTCAAACTTTATTCTATCAGGGAGGGAAAACCATGTTTCGACCTGTTGCGCAGATCCCGCTGGACTACAGCGTGTTTAAAGACAAGAACTCTGTGTTTGCCTGGGCGCCATCCGGCGCCATTCTGTTCGGCAACGGCTGTGTGGCCCGCACCGGCCAGGAACTGAAACGCCTGGGCGTGAGCCGCGTGGTGGTGGTAAGCGATCAGGGCCTGGTCAAAGCCGGTATCGTTCAGAAGGTGCTGGACGCGCTGGAACAGGCGGGCGTGACATACCAGCTGTACGATCAGTGCGAAGCCGACCCCAGTGTGGAGACGGTAGAGGCCATTGCCGCGCTGGCCAAGGACGCCGACCTTCTGGTTGGTGTGGGCGGCGGCAGCTCCATTGATCCCGCCAAAGCAGCCGCCATTCTGGTCACCAACGGCGGCAGCATCCGGGATTATCAGGGCTGCGACAAGTTTTCCAAGGCGCCCCTGCCCCTTGTGGCCATCCCCACCGCCGCCGGAACCGGAACGGAGACCACCCCCTTTGCCGTTATCACGGACCGGCAGAGGGCGTGGAAAATGCCCATCGGCGGAACCGGGATCATGCCGGCTCTGGTCATAGCCGATCCGGAGCTGACCTACTCCCTGCCGCCCCATATCACTGCCGCCACCGGCATGGATGCCCTGACCCACGCCATTGAGGCCTATACTTCCCGCTGCACCGAGCCCATTTCCGACGCCCTGGCCATCCAGGCCATCAAGCTGCTGGCCAAAGCCATCCGGCCCGCTGTTTTCCGGGGCGATATCGACCGGGATGCCCGCTACGATATGATGATGGGCAGTATGCTGGCTGGCTATGCCTTTACTTCGGCCAGCCTGGGTATTTCCCACTGTATGGCTCACCCTCTGGGTGCTATGTATCATGTGCCCCACGGCGTGGGCAACGCCATCTGCCTGCCGGTAGTGATGGAGTTCAATATGGGCGCCTGGCCTGAGCGCTACGCGGACATTGCCCCCTTCTTCGGTGAGGATGTGTCTGGCCTGTCCGTGCTGGACGGGGCCCGCAAAGGCGTGGAGTGTGTCTACCGCTTGGTGGAGGACCTGCCCATTCAGCCCCTGGAGCATTGGGGGGTCACTCTCCAGTCGCTTGATCAGCTGGCCGATGAGGCCATGAAGGGCGGCGACCGGCCCAATAACGCCCGTATGACCACCAAAGAGGACTTTATCCGCCTGTATACCAAGGCCCTTACTCTGAAGAAGCAGGGGTGAGAACCATGGCCAACAAGTTTCGCAAACTGGTGGCGGTGGAACCCATCCGGTTTGACCGGCAGGCGGTGCAGAAGCTTTCTCAGGTGGCAGATGAGGTGATCTGTTACCAGGACAGCCCGGCCAGTCAGGAGGAAATGCTTCGCCGGATCGGCGATGCGGATGGGGTGCTGGTCTTTTACACCAGCACCATCGGGGCCTGGGTGATGGAACGCTGCCCCAACCTGCGCTACATCGGAATGTGCTGCAGTTTGTACACACCGGAGAGCGCCAATGTGGATATTCAGGCGGCCCATGCCAGAGACATCACGGTTACAGGGATCCGTCGCTATGGGGATCAGGGCGTACCGGAATTTATCATCAGCGAGCTGGTTCGCCTGTTCCACGGATTTGGCGGCGTGCAGTTCCGGCCGGAGCCCATGGAGCTTGCCGGGGCGCGGGTAGGCGTGATCGGCATGGGCGATGTGGGAAGCCTGGTAGCGGATGCCCTGCGCTTCTTCCACGCAGATGTCTGCTACTTCAGCCGTACCCGAAAACCGGAGGCAGAGGCCAGAGGAATCTGCTATCTTCCGCTGCCTGACTTGCTGGAACGCTGTGACGTGGTGACCACCCACCTGCATAAGCACACGGTGCTGATGGATGAGCAGGCACTGGCCAGACTGGGCAACGGCAAGGTGCTGATCAATACCACCTTTACACCGCCCTATCCGCTGGAGGCGTTGGAGCATTGGCTAAAGCAGCCGGGGAACTTCTACATCGGAGATACCGCCGGCGCCATAGGCGGAGTGGACGGCCCCATTTTCTCCCTGCCAAATGTGATCTGCCCCGACCGGATCGCCGGCGAGTCGGTGCAGTCCGGGCAGCTGCTGCGGGAAAAAGTACTTGATAACCTGAGACGCTATCTGGAAGAAACTTGACGGTCCAGATTCAAACCAGCTCGATTGAGATTGAAAGGTGTATCTGACCCATGAAATATAATTTTGATGAGATCATTGACCGGCGGAATACCAACGCCATGAATCTGGAAGGGTTCCGGGAGTATATTTTCCACGCCGATCAAAGCCTGAAGTTCCCCTTCCCGGACGACCAGTTTATCCGGATGTGGATCGCCGATATGGAGTTTGCCACCCCCCAGGTCATTATTGACGCCGTCAAAGATCGCCTGGACAAGCGGATCTTCGGCTACACCAAGGTGTTTGACCCGGAATATTATGAGGCCTTTGCGGGTTGGACCCAAAAGATGTACGGCTGGTCCTGCAAAAAGGAGCATCTGTTTACCGCCGCCGGTGTGGTCCCGGCTCTGTATGAGCTGGCGGAGTATGTCTGCAAGCCGGGGGAGAAGATTCTCACCCTCACCCCGGCCTACAGCTATTTCAAGCACGCGGCGGACTATCACGGCATTGAACTGGTGTGCAGCAACCTGATCAATCGGGATAACTACTACACCATAGATTTTGAGGATCTGGAGGCCAAGGCGGCAGACCCTGCGGTGAAGCTCCTTTTCTTCTGTAACCCCCACAATCCCTCCGGCCGTATCTGGACGGAGGAGGAGCTGAGACGGGTGGCGGAGATCTGCTTTGACCACGGCGTGCTCATCGTCTCCGATGAGATCCACTGCGATCTGATCCGCACAGGGCTGAAGCACACGCCGCTGGCCAAGCTGTATCCCGACAGTGATCAGATTATCACCTGTATGGCCCCCAGCAAGACCTTCAATATGGCGGGCTTTATGCTGGCCAACATCGTTATTCCCAATCTGAAGGTGATGAAAGTCTGGAAGGAGCGGCACTACGACTGGCAGAATCCTCTGAGTGTGGAGGCGGTCAAGGCAGCTTATCAGTACGGCGAGGACTGGCTGACCCAGCTGAAGCTCTATCTGGATGAGAACTTCCGGTTTGTGGGCCAATACCTAGCCCAGAATCTGCCGCTAGCCAAGTACCGGATCTCCGAGGCCACCTATCTGGGCTGGGTGGATGTGTCCGCCTATGTGTCGCCTGAGGATGACCTGCCCATGTTGTTTGCCCGGGAGGCAGGTGTGCTGCTGGAAGGCGGCGATATGTTTGTGACCAATTCCGACGGCTTTATTCGCCTGAATCTGGCCTGTCCCAAATCTGTACTGGAGGAAGGACTGCGCCGGATCTGTAAACTGCTGGCTGAGCGGGCCGCGGCATAAAAAACCATCCGGGCCGGTGGGGGTATCCCACCGGCCCGGATGGTTTTTCAGGGCAGAAATACATAGTGTGCCAGTCGGTCGAAGGCCTCCTGAACGCGGGAGAAGGGAAGGGCCAGATTCATACGGATATGACAGGGACCATGGAACATCCGGCCATCCTGAAGCGCCACCCCCACATCCCAACAGGCGTGGAGCACATCGTCAAGGGTTTTTCCATGGGCCTCACACCACTGGGAGCAATCGATGAAAAGCATATGGGTGCCCTCCGGCATGGTAATGTCCAGACCGGGGAATCGATTGTGAATAAAGGACACCGCGTAATGCATATTTTGTGAGAGTACCTGGCACAGCTCATCCACCCAGACGTAGCCCTCGGGCTGATAGGCCCCGATCAATCCGTGCATGGACAGTACGTTCATCTCGTTATAGTGGGAGAGGGAGGACTCTTTCAGAACGCGGTCATGGAGCCAGGGATCGTAGATGATGTGGTAGCCTCCCACCAGACCGGCCAGATTGAAGGTTTTGGAGGGGGCGTAAAAGGCGGCGGTGTGGAGCCGGGCATAGTCGTTGACGGACTGGGTGGGGATATGTCTGTGTCCGTCCAGCAGCAGGTCGGACCAGATTTCGTCGGCAATGACATAGACATGATGCTTTTCAAAGATGGCCATGGCACGTTCCAGCTCCCAGCGCTCCCACACCCGGCCGCAGGGGTTGTGGGGACTGCACAGGATCATGGCGTGAATTTGGTTCTCTATAATTTTGCGCTCCATATCCTGAAAGTCCATGCGCCATACCCTGTTTTCATCTTTCACCAGGTGAGAGTGGACAATATGGTAGCCGTTGTTCTCCAGGCACATGGTAAAGCCAATGTAGGTGGGGGCGTGGACCAGAACATGATCCCCTTTGGAGCACAGTACGTTCAGAGCACTGATGACCCCGCCCAGTACACCGTTTTCGTAGCCGATGTGCTCTGCCTTCAGCCCGGAAACCCCATTGCGGCGCTGGTGCCACTGGATGATCTCATCAAAGTAGGCCTGTCTGGGTACAAAGTAGCCGAAGGCGGGGTGTTTGACCCGCTCCATCAGGGCATTTACAATGGAGGGACAGGCGGGAAAATTCATGTCCGCGATCCACATGGGAATGGCGTCGAAGCCTTCCTTGGGCAGCGAAGGCTCCATGCCGTAGTAATCATCCCCGATGCAGTCCACCGCGCTTGCGTCCAGGTTATGCCGGTCCATAATGGATGTAAAGTCATATGTCATAGAGAGACACCTTCCCTATATATTATAAAGCTGCTTAATGTTTAAGTCCATTATAAACCAATGCTGGTAATATTCAATGGGGCATCCATATTTTTATGACATAATAAAACAGGACCGGATCATTATTTGATCCGGTCCTGCCCTATTGCAGCTATAAAGTCCCGGCTTGCCGTGCAGCAAGGAGTATTTAGAATATGGCGATTAAAGAAAGAGGTCAATCCTCCTCTTTCCGGTAGACAAAGAAATTTTCCCGACTGCGCTGGATATCACCCTGGTATGCCTCATTCAGTTTCTTCTGGACGGCAATGTGGTGTTCCAGTTCCTCTTCTGTAAAATCAGACAGCAGGTCAAAGGTGATCTTCTGGCTGGTGCGGTTGAACTTCTGATGGGCTTTGCTGAGCTCCTCTCCCTCGGCGGTGAGGAACAGGTTGTAAAGCCGCTTGTTGGCGGAATTGCGCCGCTGTTCCACCAGACCCTTATCGCACAGCTTGCGTACGCTCTGGGAGCAGGCGCTGGTGGTCTTTTTCAGAATATTGGAAAGATCTGTGACCGTAATGCCGGGATAGGCGGCAATTAGACTGATGATGTCGCCCTCCGCCTGAAAAAGGATGTAGTTGCCGTAGTGGTGGGGAAGGGAATCATATTCCTCCATCAAGGCATAGGCCTTGTCCTGCTCTGCCCAGAGCTGCTTCAGCAATCTTTGCCTTCTTTTTTCCATAAAATACAGCCTCTCTCTCTATCTTGATATGGAGCGGCATCGCGCAAGCAATCTGAAGTAACAATATGGGATAAAATGATTTGATACGAAGGATTTCTTCTATAGTCCCATTTTATATAAAGTTTACCCAATGTGCAATATGCAAGATTGTTAAAAAAGAATAGAACAGGGAAAAGAGATGACAAAAATCCTGTAACCTTATGGGTTACAGGATTTTTGTCAAAGCAAAATAGAGAGGGATATCTCAGCGTCTGGTTTTTAGGCGGGCCATGGCCCGGGCCAGGGCGGCTTTGGAATGGTAATACTCGTGGACGCTCTGCTTCTGGCGTAGGCGCTCCTCGGCACGCAGCTTGGCGGCCTCGGCCCGCTTCCGGTCGATCTCCTCGGGATGTTCGGCGAAACCCACCAGCAGGATCACATAGTCCGGCTTGATCTCGGCAAAGCCGGCTCCCACAGCGGCGGGTTCCCACTTGTTCTCCACCTTGTAGCGCAGCTCCCCCGGCTCCACGGCGGTGACCACCGGTTCGTGGCCGGGGTAGATGCCCATCTGGCCGTCCACAGTGGGAAGAACCAGGGCTTCGGCGGGGCCGATGTAGAACTGGCGCTCGGGGGTAATGATCTCCAGGGTAAAGGTACCGGTTTGGGCCATTTATACCGCCCCCATCTTCTTGGCCTTGGCAATGACCTCGTCCACGTTGCCCACGTTGCTGAAGGCGGCTTCGGGGTATTTGTCCAGCTCGCCGCCCAGGATGGTCTCAAAGGAGCGGAGGGTATCCTCCAGCTTTACATAACGGCCCTCCAGGCCGGTGAACTGCTCGGCCACAGAGAAGGGCTGGGAGAAGAACTGCTGGATGCGGCGGGCCCGCTCCACGGTGCGCCGGTCGTCCTCGCTCAGCTCCTCCATGCCCAGGATGGCGATGATGTCCTGAAGCTCCCGGTAGCGCTGGAGCAGCTCCTGGGTGCCGCGGGCGATCTTATAGTGCCGCTGGCCCACCACGTCGGGCTCCAGAATACGGGAGGTGGACTCCAGGGGGTCCACCGCGGGATAGATGCCCTGCTCCACGATCTTACGGGAGAGAACGGTGGTGGCGTCCAGGTGGGCAAAGGTGGTGGCAGGGGCGGGGTCGGTCAGGTCGTCGGCGGGGACGTAGACGGCCTGCACCGAGGTGATGGAACCGTCCTTGGTGGAGGTGATGCGCTCCTGGAGAGCGCCCATCTCGTTGGCCAGGGTGGGCTGGTAGCCCACGGCGGAGGGCATCCGGCCCATCAGGGCGGACACCTCGGAGCCAGCCTGAACGTAACGGAAAATGTTGTCGATGAAGAGCAGCACGTTCTGCTTCTCCTGATCCCGGAAGTACTCGGCCATGGTCAGGCCGGTAAGGGCCACCCGCATACGGGCTCCGGGGGGCTCGTTCATCTGGCCGAAGACCAGGGCAGTCTTTTCAATGACGCCGGACTCAGTCATCTCCCGCCACAGGTCGTTGCCCTCGCGGGTACGCTCGCCCACGCCGGTAAAGATGGAGTAGCCGCCGTGCTCGGTGGCGATGTTGTGGATCAGCTCCTGAATGAGCACGGTCTTACCCACGCCGGCGCCGCCGAACAGGCCGATCTTGCCGCCCTTGGCGTAGGGGGCCAGCAGATCGATGACTTTGATGCCCGTCTCAAAAATGTCCACCACCGGGCGCTGGTTTTCAAAGGCGGGGGGCTGGCGATGGATGGACCATTTTTCCTTGGCATTCACCGGCCCCTTCTCATCAATGGCGTCACCCAGGACGTTGAACATCCGGCCCAGCACGCCTTCGCCCACGGGGATGGAGATGGGAGCGCCGGTAGCGATGACCTCCATGCCGCGGCCCAGGCCCTCGCTGGGGGAGAGCATGATGCAGCGGACGGTGTCGCCCCCCATATGCTGCGCCACTTCCATGACCTGGCGCTGACCGTTCAGTTGGACCTCCAGGGCCTCCTTGATCTCGGGCAGGCTGCCCTGGTCAAAGGCAACGTCCACAACAGGTCCCATGACCTGTACAATGGTTCCCTTGTTTTCCTTCATATCGTAATCTCCCTTGGACTTTTTACAGTGCGGCCTGGGCGCCGCCCACCACCTCGGTGATCTCCTGAGTGATGGCGGCCTGACGGGCCCGGTTATAAGACAGATTCAAATTTTGCAGCATAGCCCGGGCGTTGTCGCTGGAGGATTTCATGGCGGTCATGCGGGCGTTCTGCTCCGAGCAGTAGGATTCCACCAGAGCGCCGAAGATGTCGCCCTTCACATAGCCGGGCACAAGGCGGTCCATAACCGCCTTGACAGAGGGGACGTATACCACGTCCCGATTGTAGGTGTCCCGGTTTTTCTCATAGTCGGGAAAGACGTCCGGGTCCAGAGGCAGCAGCTTGTGGACGGTGGGCTCCATGCGGAAGGTATTCACCATGCGGGTGAAGAGGATATAGACCTCGTCCAGCTGTTCCTCCAGATAGAGGTCGATCATCAGCTCGGCCATATCCCGGGCCCGGCCCATGTTGGGGTCCTGGGCGGTATAGAGAAACTCCACATCGATGGGGATGCCGTGTTCCTGGAAATAGGAGCGGCCCACCTGACCCACCACGAAGAGACTGGTATGGGGATGCTGGCTCATCTTCTGCTCGACCAGCTTCAGAATGTTGTGGTTGTAGGCGCCTGCCAGGCCCTTGTCGCCGGTGATGACGATATAGCCGATCTTGCGGTCCTCCGGCTGAACGCTGGGACGCTTGTCAAAGAAAATGTGACTGATCTCCGGAGAGTGGTGGAGAATGTCGGAGATGGTGGTCTCGATCTTCTGAAAGTAGGGCTCCACATCGGTGAGCTGTTTCCGGGCCTTCTGAAGATTGGAGGAGGAGATGAGATACATGGCGTTGGTGATCTTCAGGGTCTGCTCCACGCTTTTGATGTGGGTGCGGATCTCTTTTATGCTTGCCATGTGGCGCTCACCCGTTTCTTGGCGTTGTCCAGCACCGAGCGGATGGTCTCAATGGCCGGGCCGCTCAGGTTGCCGGTGGACTGGATCTCGTCCACCACGCCGGCGTGTTCCTGCTCCATCTCCTGGGCAAAGTCCAGCACGAAGGAGCGTACCTTGTCCAGAGGCACGTCGTCCAGCAGTCCGTTGGTGGCGGTATAGAGGATAATGGCCTGACGGCTTACCGACATGGGGTTGTACAGAGGCTGCTTCAGCAGCTCCAGCAGGCGGCGGCCGTGGTCCAGAGCCTGCTGGGTGGCGGGGTCCAGATCGGAGGCAAACTGAGTAAAGACCTCCAGCTCACGGAACCGGGCCAGGTCGATACGCAGGGTACCGGCGGTCTTTTTGATGGCCCGGGTCTGGGCGGAGCCGCCTACACGGGATACCGACAGGCCTACGTTGACGGCGGGCCGCTGGCCGGCAAAGAACAGGTCGCTCTCCAGATAGATCTGGCCGTCGGTGATGGAAATGACATTGGTGGGGATATAGGCCGACACATCACCGGCCTGGGTCTCGATGATAGGCAGGGCAGTCATAGAGCCGCCGCCGTATTCCTTGGTAAGGCGGCAGGCCCGCTCCAGCAGACGGGAGTGGAGGTAGAACACGTCGCCGGGATAGGCCTCACGGCCGGGGGACCGCTTGAGCAGCAGGGAGAGGGTACGGTAGGCCACCGCGTGCTTGCTCAGATCGTCGTAGACGATGAGCACGTCCTTGCCTTTGCTCATGAAGTACTCGCCCATGGCCGCGCCGGAATAGGGGGCGATGTACTGGAGGGGGGCGGACTCACTGGCGGTGGAGGAGACGATGATGGAGTAGTCCATGGCGCCGTGCTTCTTCAGGGTATCCTGAATACGGGCCACGGTGGAGGCCTTCTGGCCGATGGCCACATAGATGCAGATCACATCCTGACCCTTCTGGTTCAGAATGGTGTCTACGGCGATGGCGGTCTTGCCGGTCTGCCGGTCGCCGATGATGAGCTCACGCTGGCCCCGGCCGATGGGTACCATGGCGTCGATGGCCAGGATACCGGTCTGAAGGGGAACGTTCACCGGCTCACGGCTGACCACGCCGCTGGCCTCATGCTCAATGGGGCGGGTTTCGGTGGCCTCAATGGGGCCCAGACCGTCGATGGGCTGGCCCAGCACGTCCACGACGCGGCCGATCAGGCCGTCGCCCACGGGCACGTCGGCAGGGTGGCCGGTGCGGCGTACCACGGTGCCCTCCCGGACACCGGCGTCGCTGCCCAGCAGCACCACGCCCACGCTGTCCCGGGCCAGGTTCATGACCATGCCCTTTACGCCGGTGTCCAGCTCTACCAGTTCGCCGTATACCGCCTTGTCCAGGCCGTAGACGGTGGCAATGCCGTCGCCTACTTCCAGCACGGTGCCGGTCTCATCCCGCCGTACGCGGGTATCATACCCTTGAATCTCCTCCCGCAGGATGGAGACGATTTCTTCGGGATTGGTTTTCATGCCATTCGCCTCTCTTCCAGTTGCCGGCTCAGACCGGCCAGCGCGCCCCGGACGCTCTTGTCATAGGTTACGCCCTCCAGCTCCAGCGTGAATCCGCCCAGCAGAGACGGATCCATGCGGATCTCAAAGACCACATCAGCCTTGTGGTGGAGCCGGCACAGGGCCTGTTTCAGCTTTTCCTGCTCCGCTTCATCGGGGACACGGACGCAGGTCAGGCGGCAGCGGACCGCCCCCCGCTGAGCTAGGGCCTTGTCATGGAAGGCTTCCAGAATGTCGGGCAGCAGAGTCATACGGCCCTTTTCCGCCAGCAGGCGGTAAAAACGCATCAGCAGACCGTGGCCGTCCAGAATGGGCAGCCGGTCCAGAACACGCTCCTTTTCCCAGGCCTGGACGGCGGGGGAGCACAGGGCCTCCCACAGAGGGGCGTCCGCCATCATGGCCTGAGCGGTGGCTTGCAGGGTCTCCTCATCGGGGGAGACGGCATAGAGTGCCTCTGCATAGCGGCGGGCCAACTCATTCATGCCTGCTCACCCACTTCCGACAGGAATGTATCCACAAAGGCCTTGTCGTCGTCGCCGTCCATAGACCGCTGGGCCACTTTGGCAGCGGCCAGCAGGGCCAGGGAGGCCACCTCGTTCCGGGCGCCCCGCAGCATGGCGTCCCGCTGCTCGGCGATCTGGGCCTCAGCCTCGCTGCGCAGACGCTTGGCGTCGGTCTCCGCTTCGGCCATCTTGCCCTCATAGACCCGCTGGGCCCGGTTCTGGGCGTCGGCCACGATCTTGGCGGCCTCATGCCGGGCATCGGTCAGCTTGCCCTCGTACTGGGCCTTCAGCGCTTCGGCCTGACGGTTATTTTCCTCCGCGGAGGAGATCTCGCCCTTCACCAGAGCGGCCCGCTGTTCCAGCACGGCGTTGACCCGGCCGAAGAGGAACTTCTTCAGCAGGAAGAAGAGCACCAGCAGGTTGATAATGGTGAAGAGAATGGTGGAAAGATGGAACTCCAGCATTGGGGGCGCCCCCTTTAACCGACGAAGATGATGAGCAGAGCGGTGATGAAGCCGAAGATGGCGGTACCTTCTGCCAGGGCGCAGCCCAGCAGCAGAGCGCTGTTGATCTTGCCGGAGGCCTCGGGCTGACGGGCAATGGCCTCGCTGGCCTTGCCGGTGGCGAAGCCGATGCCGATACCGGCGCCGATGCCGGTGAAGACTGCGATTGCGGCAGCAATGATAGCCATAGACATGATAATTTCCTCCTGTAAATCAAATGTTTCTTGGATGAATGTGCCTTACTCTTCCTCTTTGATGCCCTCGCCGGTGAACAGTGTGGTCAGGAACACAAAGACGACCATTTGGATCAACCCGTCAAACAGGTCGAAGTAGATGCTGAATACCGCCGGCAGAAATACCGGGACCACAAATTTGAGCATCTCCATGATGATGAATGCGCCCAATACGTTGCCGAACAGACGCATACACAGCGCCAGGGGCCGGATGATGACCTCCATCAGATTGATGGGGAGCAGCAGCGGCATGGGCGCGGCGAACTTCTTCAGTCCGCCCAGCAGACCGTTGTACCGGAACTGGGAGCCATAGATGAGCAGCATACTCATCAGGGCCAGGGCGGTGGTCACGCTGATGTCCTTCGTAGGCGGCGTCAGACCAAAGATGCCAATGATATTGGCAAAACCGATATACAGCGCCACCGTGCCCAGATAGGGGGCAAAAGGCCGCCAGTGACTGCCGATGTTGGTCTTGACGAAGCCGTTGAGGAACTGCACCGCGCTCTCCAGGGCGATCTGGACCTTGCCGGGATTGCGTACGCTCAGGTTCCGGGTCAGCAGCAGCGCCGCGATCACCAGCACAGCCATGACGATCCAGGTCACCACCACCGACTCCGCCACCGGAATGCCTCCGAACAGCGGGATGGTGAAAGCGGTGTGGTTTCCCAACTCCTCCACCAGGGATTCCTTGAATGCATCCAAACACATCACCTCGTTTTCGCAGGCCTTATCTTACTACCTGGTCCAAATTTCCGTAACCCTTTTGAAAGTAAAAAAAGTAATGAAAATACACGGAAAATAAGCTTTTAACGAGAGTTACCAAAAGGAAAGTGCGAAAGAATGGAAAAAGATGCTATGGTTCCACAGAAGGCGCTGTCAGGGCTTATCCGCATCATTTGCGCTTTGGCGCAAAAGTATGCCTGGGACGGCTGCCGGCTTTTGTTTGACAGGCTTCGCGGTTTTTCCTATACTGGTAACAAAGGAGGCGGGTGTCTATGTCCACACAGGCCAGATCCTCCATCCGTGCCCGGTTGATGCGGATGAACCTGGTGATTGTCATCGTATCCATTGCTCTTTCCATAGGCGGTACCCTCTATTTTACCCTGCGCAGTGAACAGACGGCTCTTGACAACAATCTGCTCAATTCCGCGTCCATTCTGTCCCGGGTACCTATGATCCAGGAGGCCCTGCAGGGGGAGCGTACTATAGAGGAGCTGTCCGATTATCTGGACGAAACCACCAGCCGTACTTCCGATATTGACTTGATCCTGGTGGGGGACACCCAGTCCAAATTGCTCTATGTGCCGGACAGCACCCTGATCGGCACCTCCTATGTGGGGACGGCCCAGCAGGCGGCGCTGGCCGGTGAGGCCCCCTACACCTCCAATGAGACCGGGCCCATGGGCTCGGACCACTCCGCCTATGCCCCTGTGCGGGACGAGGCGGGGGAAGTGATCGGCTTCGTCATTGTAGGAGTCTACTTCCGCAGCATGGCTCTGGTGGGTCTGCACACGGTGCTTCGCCTGCTGGCGGTGGGTGTGGTGGCCGCAGTGCTGGGTTCTCTGCTGGCCATGCGCCTGTCCCGCAGCATCAAGCAGTCCCTGATGGGTTATGAGCCGGACGCCTTTGCCCGCCGGTTCCACCAGCGGGAGGATATTCTGGACGCGCTTGAGGAGGGCATCCTGGCCATCGATGCAGAGCAGAAGGTGATTTTTCTCAACAAGGCGGCGGCGGAGATGCTCTCCATTGACCGGCAGACTGCCGTAGGCCGGTCCCTCCATGAGGTCTATCCCCGTTCCACGCTGGACCGCATCCTCCGCACCGGCCAGTCGGAGTACAACGTGAGTATGAGCTCCCTGAAGGAGATCCGGGTGCTGGCTGACCGGATGCCGCTGTATGAGAATGGAACGCTAGCCGGTGCGGTGAGCATCTTCCGCAACCGCACCGAGCTGACCCGTATGGCGGATGATCTGACGGGCGTGCAGCATATGGTGGAGGCTATGCGGGCCTATACCCATGAATTTATGAATAAGCTCCATGTGATCCTAGGCCTGCTCCAGATCGGAGAGCCGGAAAAGGCCCAGGAGTACATTATGGATACCACCCGGACCCAGCGGGTGGCGGTGAGCCGCATTATGAACCAGATCCGCCAGCCCTCGGTGGGGGCGCTGCTGGTAGGTAAGACCAGCCGGGCCAACGAACTGGGTATCCATCTGCGGTTGGACCGGGAGAGCACCCTCAGTGAGGAGAGCCTCTGGCTGCCGCCGGAGGCCTATGTGACCATTCTGGGCAATCTGATCGAAAACGCCATCGAGGTGCTCAACCAGTCCCGCCGCGCCATCAAAGAGGTGTCGGTGAGCATCCGGGAGAGCGAGGACAGCCTGCTGCTGTGCGTGGAGGATACCGGGCCCGGCATCTCCCCGGCCCTGCGTCAGACCATGTTTCAGCGGGGGGTATCCACCAAGGGCCGCAGCCGGGGCACCGGCCTGGCATTGGTCCAGGAGGTGGTGGAGGCCTATCACGGGCAGATCCGGGTGGAATCGGAGCCGGGAGTGGGCACATCGTTTTTTGTGAGCTTTTGCCGGGAGGAGGTCCCGGAGGACGGAGAGTGAGTTTGGATGTATCGCGTTGTGATTGTGGAAGATGATCCCATGGTTTCGCTGCTGGACCGGACCTTTACAGAGAAAGACCCACGGTTTCGGGTGATCCAGACCTTTCAGGACGGACGGGCCGCCCTGGAGTGGTTGGCTCAGAATCCGGCGGATCTGGTGGTGCTGGATGTCTATATGCCGCTGTTTACCGGGGTGGAGCTCCTTCACGCCCTCCGGGAGAGGGCCATCCCTGTAGACGCTATCATGGTCACTGCCGCCAACGATGCCGCCACCGTGGACCAGCTGCTTAAAATGGGAGTGGTGGACTATCTGGTCAAGCCCTTTACATACGAGAGATTCCAGCAGGCGCTGGATACCTTTTGCCGCCACCGGGAGGCGGTCATGGGGGAGGAAGTGACCCAGGGAGAGCTGGATAAACTGTTTGCCCCGCCGGAGTCCGGGGAGCACAGCGCCCCCAAGGGCCTCCAGGAGAGCACCCTGCAGCTCATCCGATCCTGTCTCCGGGCCGCGCCGCCCCAGGGCCTGCCCAGCGAGGCCCTCTCCAAACAGACCAATTTGTCGGTGGTGACGGTGCGCCGTTATGCCAACTACCTGGTGGAGCGTGGAGAGGCCTTTAGCACCATCAATTACGATACAGGCGGCCGCCCCTGCCGCCTGTATTGGGCAAAAGAGTGAGGGGCACGGTTACCACGTAACGCGGCGATCCCCCCAGCGCGGCTGTTTGCAGACGCGCTGGGGGGATCGTTTTGGAGAGAAGGGCTGGATATGGATTATGAAGGCTGTTGGGAATGAGATTCCTGCCAGAGCGCATCGGCTACCGGTTTCCACCGTTGGGCATAAGGAATCGTCTTTTCGCACAGATGCTCCGGGCTTTCCGGACTTTGGTAGCCTTGCGGAAGGCATCCCGCTGAGGCCGGTACCAGTCGGACGGGGTATATTTGTCAAACAGCTCCATGAGCTTGGGGATGTTTTCCTCCGGATTGCCGTCCAGATAACGAAGGACCTGATTGATGGCAAACCGCTGCATGGCGTCTTTTACGGGATTGCTCATATAATTCATCCTTTCCGTACTGCATCACAGTTTTCTGCCATTATAACGGGAACCGGCAGAGACTGTCATGAGACAAAATCGGGATATGTCAAAAATTTTGACATATCCCGATTTTGTTGCAGTTTCTCTATAAACATTACAAGTCAAAAGATTCGGCGGGAAATGAGGAACGCTGTTCCGCGAAGCGAATCACGGCGCCCAGCTGCTTTACGTTCCGGGTGAATTCTTCGGGTAGCATAGTTTCTACAGCGGTGCAAGAATGGGGAACGGCACAGGAGGGGCAACCTTTAGGATTGTTAAGACGGCCTTCAGAAAACCTTTCTGTATCCCTGCCTGCCATCTGATATACTGCTTACATCAGAATTGCAGGATGGAGGAGGGCTGTTATGGAGTTTGTATGCAGCACCCGATATTCCCAAAAGACCCTGACCGCCATGGCCAGAGCACTGCGAAAAACCGTCCGGGCCAGGACCAATCTGTGGCTCAAGGTGGTCTGTGCCGTCCTGATTGGTATTTGCCTGCTGTCCATCTATGCGTCCTGGGACGATCCCTGGTATGTGGGTACCAACGGAGTGGTGATCGTTTTTCTGCTGGCAGTACAGTGGAAGCAGGATTGGCTGAACGGCTATATTGCCCGGCGGCGGGCGCTGCCCGGCACGGAGTTCAGCAGTACCACGTTTCATCAGGATTGCTTTGAGACCAAAATCGCCGGAGCTGTGACACAGTGGAAGTATGATAAGGTCACTGTGCTGGCAGAGAGCGGAGCATACATCTTTTTTATTATGGGGAAAAACCATGCCAGTGCCTTTGAAAAAGAGGGGCTGGAGGGTGGAAGTGTGGCGGAGTTCCGCCGGTTTTTGGAGGAACGGACCGGAAAGCAGATTAAATTCGTTGGGGGATAAATACGACGATGAATAAGCTGAAAACAGCGGCAGGACTTGGCATTTTGGGCGCCTGCGTGGCAGGCGCGGTTTGTCGCCGGCGGAGGAGACGCATTCCGCTGGAAGAATATACCCGATACGCGCTCTATATGGCGGTGATGGACGACGAGATCTGCCGCAATGAGTTGGAGGGCAACTGGATCAATGGTGAAGAGATCCGGTTTCCGCCCAAGATGGAATCCCTTCAGCAGCGCTACCATATGTTCCTGCGCTGGAACCGCAGAAAAAGCCGGGAGGACATCCAGGCGGAAGTAGCCAGGATGGAGGAGCGGCTGGAGGAATCCAGACAGTACTTGGAGCAGCCCAAAGAGGAACTGACGGTCTCTTTTCAGGGGGCGGACTGAGCCCCTTGGACGGAGATCCAAAAACGTATAAGTGAGAACGAGGCCCTGCCCGGTATTTCGCCGGGCAGGGCCTCGTTTCTCTTTTTGAGTTTGTCCGCCTCTGGGATGGATAGTGGTCAAAGTGGTCGCCTGCAGTTGTGTCAGGTCGCTTTGAAAACTGATCTGCTATGCGTTTTCAGGTTCCGGCAGGTGCAGGGTATCCTCCAGCAGATGAAGGAAGGTGCGAAGGGCCTGATTCCGACCACCGCTGGGCCAGACGGCTCCGTAGGACAGGGGAGAAAACTCCTTCAGAGGGAGGTAGCGCAGCCCGGGGCGCCGCAGTTGGGGAAAGACAGCCATGACCGCAAAAGCATAGCCGGTTTCCACCATGGTAAGAAGGGTCTCCTGGGTATCGCAGAAGATGACCTGGTCCGGATCGTTGGCGGTGACAATCTGTCCCTGGATGGCGAACAGGGAGGAGGGGCAGGCGGGAGGGTGAATGGCAGCGATCCGTCCGGCCTGTTTCAGATGCTCCAGGGTGAGCTCCTCCTGCTGGGCCAGCGGGTGATCTTCCCGACATACACATACCACCGGACAGCGCACCAGTTCCCGGTAGACGCTGTTTTTGGGGGCGTTTTCCTGAAAGGCAAACAGCAGCTGAATTTCGCCATCCGCCATCAGGTTATCCAGCGCGCTGAAGGGGTAGAGGCGAAGCAGGGGAAGGATGTCCGGGGCCTCCTGCCGCAGGCGATCCAGAGCGGGACGTATCAGCTGGAGATCGGCGGCGCTGCGGCAGCCGATCTCCAGCCGTGTGGGCTGGGCAGCCTGGCAGCGTTTGACCTGGACCTGAGAGATCCGGGCCAGCTTGAGCATTTGGCCTGCATACTGCAAAAACATATGTCCTGCCTGGGTCAGCCGAACGGATTTGCTGGTGCGGCTGAAGAGCTGGACCCCAAGTTCGTCCTCCAGTGTTTTGACCTGGTGACTGACTGCGGGCTGGGTGATTCGCAGATGTTCCGCCGCCCGGGAGAAGTTCAAAAAGTCCGCCACCGCCATGAAACATTCTAATTGTGTTGTATTCAACCAAATCACCCCGTACCTTAATTCTGTCTCTGTACAATGCGCAAAAACGATAAAACTTTTTTATTGATAATAACAGATTTGTATTTCACATTCAAGAGTTGTGGTGCTATAAATAGTAAGGTATCTAACAATTAGCCTGAGATATAAAAGGAGGGATACAGCTATGGCAGTGGATCGGAGCCGGTTGGCCCGGGACAACAGACAAATCTGCATTCAGATGGAGCGAATGGCAAATTATTATTTGGCTGCGTCTGATGTGACCGGCGTACAGGCCCAGATGCTGCTGTATATTTTGCGGCATTCGAAGACTGGAGTGTCGGTGACAGATCTGCATCAGATCAGCGGTTATTCCAAGGCCACCATATCCAATCTGGTCAAGCGGCTGCGGGAGAAAGGATATATAAGGGTGGAAGCCTGTGAGGAGGATGACCGGCGCAGGCTGCTGTTCAGCACGGAGAAAGGACGGCGCATACAAGCGCTTTTGGCTGCATCCATCCGGGAGGTGGAGAATTCCCTCTATCGGGGATTGTCCGCGGAAGAACTGTCCACCCTGGATCAGCTGCAGAAACGTATGCTGCAGA
Organism: Flavonifractor sp. An4; assembly: GCF_002161755.1. NCBI lineage: Bacteria > Bacillati > Bacillota > Clostridia > Eubacteriales > Oscillospiraceae > Flavonifractor > Flavonifractor sp. An4. Next base: position 46,215 of record NZ_NFIL01000003.1, read on the forward strand.
ATTTAATGATGTTCCAGACACAAAGCCACAAGGAGGCATCGGCAACGTGAAAAAAGTATTGCAGCAGCTGGGGAGGTACCGCAAAGATACCATCCTGTGCATTATCATGGCGGCGCTGGAGATCCTGCTGGAGATCCTGATGCCCTTTATCACAGCTCTGATCATCGGTCAGGGACTGGAGGCCGCCAATCTGAACCTGGTGTACCGCTACGGCATACTGATGGTGGTCATGGCACTGCTCAGCTTGGTGTTTGGCTCCCTGGCGGGAAAATGCGCCGCCAGCGCTTCCGCCGGGCTGTCGGCCAATCTGTGCCAGGCCATTTACAACAACATTCAGACCTTTTCCTTTTCCAACATCGATAAGTTCAGTGTCCCCGGTCTGGTGACCCGGATGACCACCGATATCACCAACGTACAAAACGCCTTTATGATGGTGATCCGTATTGCGGTGCGGGCTCCCCTAATGCTGATATTCAGCTACATCATGTGTCTGATCATCAGTCCCAGAATGAGCCTGATGTTCCTGATTGCGGTGGCATTCCTCATTGTGGTGCTGGGGGCCATTATGGTGGTCACCCTGAAGATCTTTGGTCAGGTGTTCCGCAAGTACGACGATCTAAACGCCAGTGTCCAGGAGAATGTATCTGCCATCCGGGCGGTAAAGGCCTTCGTGCGGGAGGACTATGAGAACCGGAAGTTCTCCAAAGCCTCCGCCAATCTGTACAAGCTGTTTGTCAAGGCTGAGGGACTACTGGCCTTCAACAACCCGGCCATGATGCTGGCGTTTTACTTCTGCATCATCTCCGCCTCCTGGCTGGGCGCCCAGTTTATCGTGGACGGCACCCTGTCCACCGGCGATCTGACGAGCCTCTTTAGTTACATCATGTCTCTGCTGATGAGCCTGATGATGCTCTCTATGATGGTGGTCATGATCTCCATGTCCATGGCCAGCGTCCGCCGGATCAGCGAAGTCCTCAGCGAGACCCCCGACCTGAAGGAGCCGGCCGACCCTGTCACCCAAGTGGCCGACGGCTCCATTGACTTCGATCATGTCAGCTTTTCCTACAAGCACGGCAGCGGAAAGAACGCCCTCTCTGACATCGACCTGCACATCGCCTCCGGCGAGACCATCGGAGTCATCGGGGGTACCGGTTCAGGCAAGAGCAGTCTGGTAAATCTGATCTGCCGCCTGTACGACGTCAGCGAGGGGAGCGTCAAAGTGGGCGGTCTGGACGTGCGGCAGTACGATATGGAGGCCCTGCGGAATCAGGTGTCGGTGGTGCTCCAGAAGAACACCCTGTTTTCCGGCACCATTTTGGACAACCTGCGCTGGGGCAATCCGGATGCCACTGAGGAGGAGTGTATCCAGGCCTGTCGAGCGGCCTGCGCCGATGAGTTTATTGAGCGCTTCCCAGATAGCTATCAGACCCGCATCGAACGGGGCGGGGCCAATGTGTCCGGCGGTCAGAAACAGCGGCTGTGTATTGCCCGGGCATTGCTCAAGCATCCCAAGGTGCTTATCCTGGACGACTCCACCAGCGCGGTGGATACCGCTACCGACGCCAAGATCCGGGCGGCTTTCGCCCGCCAGATTCCCGGCACCACCAAGATCATCATTGCCCAGCGGGTATCCAGTGTGGAGCACGCCGACCGCATCCTGGTGCTGGACGAGGGCCGTATCAATGGCTTTGACACCCACGAAAATCTGCTCAAGAACAACGCCATTTACCGGGAGATTTATGAATCCCAGGTCAATGGCGGCGGCGACTTTGACCAGCCGGCGTAAAGGAGGCCTGCTTTCATGAATCAAACCAAAACCAAAACCGGCAAGGTGCTGGGCCGGGTGCTCCGCTATATGCTCCGCTCCTACGGCCCCCTGTTCCTGCTGGTCTTAGTGTGCATCCTGATCTCCGCAGTGGCCACTGTAGTGGCCGCCACCTTCCCCCAGACTCTGGTGGACGACTACATCGTACCTATGCTGAACAGCGGCTCCCGGGATTTCAGCGGCCTGGCCGCCGATATTGTGCAGCTGGCCTGCCTGATGGGTGCGGGCGTTGTGGCAGCCTTTGCCTACAACCGGATTATGGTCAACATCAGCCAGGGTACCATGCGGCGGCTGCGCAATGATCTGTTCCGCAACATGGAATCCCTGCCCATTCAGTATTTCGATACCCACGCTCACGGGGATATTATGTCGGTATATACCAACGACATCGACACCCTGCGGCAGCTGCTCAGCCAGAGTATTCCCCAGATCATCAACTCGGTGATCACCATGGCGGCTACGCTGGTGACCATGCTGTTGATCAACCCCACCCTTACCATCATCTCGGTGATTACGGCGCTCATCATGCTGGTGATCACCAGGAGTTTCTCCCACCTGTCCGGCAAATACTATATCCAGCAGCAGAGGGATCTGGGCGCTGTGGACGGCTTTATCGAAGAGATGCTGGACGGCCAGAAGGTGGTCAAGGTATTCTGCCATGAGGAGGCCGCCAAGGCGGATTTTGCCAGGGTCAACGAGGCCCTGCATCAGAGCGCTGACAAGGCCAACCGGTACGCCAACCTGCTGATGCCCATCAATAACAACATCGGCTGGCTGAGCTATGTGGTGGTGGCCATTGTGGGTGCGGTGCTGGGTATCAACGGCCTGGCGGGAGTGACTCTGGGTACGGTAGTTACCTTCGTGGGCCTGAACAAAAGCTTTACCCAGCCCATTACCCAGGTCAGCCAGCAGGTCAACTTTGTGGTTACCGCCGCTGCCGGTGCCCAGCGAGTCTTTGAACTGATGGACCAGCAGCCTGAGTCCGACGAGGGCTATGTGGAGCTGGTCAATGCCCGGGAGAGGGCGAACGGCCAGCTCACCGAGGCCCGGGAGCGGACCAACGTATGGGCCTGGCGGCATCCCCACAAGGCGGACGGAACGGTGACCTATACAAAGCTGGAAGGCGGCGTGGTGCTGGATCATGTGGACTTCGGCTATGAACCCCATAAGCTGGTCCTCCATGATATCAGTCTGTACGCCCATCCGGGCCAGAAGATCGCCTTTGTAGGGGCCACCGGCGCGGGCAAAACCACCATCACCAACCTGATCAATCGGTTTTACGACATCGCCGACGGCAAGATCCGCTATGGCGGCATCAACATCAACAAGATCAGGAAAGCGGATCTCCGCCGTTCCCTGGGTATCGTGCTTCAGGATACCCACCTGTTTACCGGCACCGTTATGGATAATATCCGCTACGGCAATCTGGAGGCCACCGACGAGGCCTGTATGGCTGCCGCCCGGCTGGCCAACGCCGACGGCTTCATCCGCCGCCTGCCCAACGGGTATGATACCATGCTCACCGGTGACGGCGCCAACCTGAGCCAGGGACAGCGGCAGCTGCTGGCCATTGCCCGGGCGGCGGTGGCCGATCCCCCTGCCCTGATCCTGGATGAGGCCACCTCCTCCATTGATACCCGGACCGAAAAGCTGGTGCAGGACGGCATGGACGCCCTGATGACCGGTCGGACCACCTTTGTGATCGCCCACCGGCTGTCCACGGTGCGCAACGCCGACTGCATTATGGTTATGGATCAGGGCCGCATCATCGAGCGGGGAACCCATGATGAGCTCATCGAAAAGAAAGGAAAATACTATCAGCTTTATACCGGAAATCTGGCTGAAGAAGCGAGTTAACCGGATTTGGACAAAAAAGGCGGTGAATGTCGAGCGACATTCACCGCCTCTGTTTATTGAGCCAGGGAGGGCAGCTTTTTCTACAGGCTCCAGGATCGGTCACTGATACAGCGCGCCGTTGATCTCCACCGCCGTGACGCTGTGGGTGTCCACAATGCGGTTAAAGGTATAGGTGATCAGCGTCCCGTCACTCAGGGCATAGGTGTGGTTGGACACAAAGGAATCTTCGTCCTCCACCACATACTCGGAGCCGTCGGCGTAGCGGAGTACGATCCGGTCCGGGTCGTTGTCGGTGGGTAGCCCAAGGGTTTCCCGGTCCAGTTGGATGCTAATGGGAGAGACCGTCACGGCCCCGCCGGCCAGAGTCAGATCGGCCAGGCTGCTGGTGGGCAGGTCAAGGGTGATGTCGTTGACCTGGATGCGATCCGCGCCGGGGCCAATGCCAATATTGACGCTGTCCGCAGTGTCGCCGGTAATGAAGTAGCTGCACAGATAGAGTTTGGTCTGGGTGGTCATGGCGGTGTCGATGTAGCAGCAGTCGGGACCCTGGAGCCGGGTAAATACCGGGGACTGGGCCGGCCACCACAGCGCTCCGTCCACAAAGACCTCATAGCCATCCACCCCGTTGGGGTTCTCCACCGTGTAATAGATCAGACCCGCGCCGGTCCCGGCGTCATAGAGGACGGCCTCCACACACAGGGTATAGTCCTCCCAGACGGCGGTCTCGTTCACCTCAAAGATGTAGGGGGCGATGAGTTTCTCCGCCAGGGTTTCGTCCACAGGTACCCGCTCCCAGGCGGGCAGGTTGGTGATGAGGCGGCCTTGCTCGTCATATTCCACCACACCCTGGCCGGAGCTGACATTCTCACCGAAGAAGGCGCGGATCATGGCGGTGGGATCCTGGTAGCGCACCAGGCCGTAGGCGGCGGCCGCAGCCATACAGAACAGCACGGTCAGGGCCGCGGCCAGGGGGATGATGCGGGATAGGCGGCGGTGCTTTTTGTGCTTATAAGTCATGCTTTTTACCTCCGTCAGAATCTCTTCGGAGGCGTGGAGCTGGGAAATGGTCTCCTGGTACAGCTTTTTATCAAACATAGTCGCCAGCCTCCTGAAGATAGGTTTTAAGAAGGGCGCGCCCGCGGCGCAGATGGGTGCGTACCGTGGCGCAGGGGATGCTGAGCAGCTGAGCCACTTCCTCACAGGAGTAATTTTCATAATAGTGCAGGAAAATGGGGACACGATACTTTTTGGGCAGCTCCATCACGGCGTAAAACAGAGCGCTGTGTTCTTCGCTGGGAAAGGCCAGGGTAGCCGCGTAGTCCTCAATGGGCGCTACCTTGTGCCATGGGGACTGGAACAGGCGCTTACACTCATTGATGGTGACGCGGATCAGCCAATACTTGGCGTGCTCATCGCTCTCAAACGCCTTGTCGGTACGGTAGAGCTTGAGCAGCACTTCCTGGGTGATGTCGTCAGCCTCCACCGGGCTCTTTGTGTAGTGGAAGGCCAGGCGGAATATCGTGTCCATATACAGCTTTGCCAGCCGGTTGAACGGTTCTTCCAACATATGGCTCTCTCCTTGAAAAGCTTTTCACCTATAATATCATGCCGGAGGGCCAAATGTTTCATCAACGCTTGGGATTTACAAAAGACGGCGGGGTGTAATTGAGTAGAAAAAATAAAAAGAACCGCAATCCATTGGATTGCGGTTCTTTTTCTGTGTCTAGACGTCAGCCATGATAAAAAATCATAGTGGTGCATTACTCTCTACACTATCTACACGATTAGATGGCATATCCGCTTCCCCTCCTAATCATGCTTGTTATTACACGGTGATACACGGTGTGTTACCTGATTCTCGCTGATTTCAACTATGCTACAACCTCTTTACCATAGTAGACATTCGGGATATCGGCACTGTCCAATTTTATATTGCTTTTCCGCTATCCTTTTGCTGTTTCACAAATGTACTCCAGACAAAATCGACAAATGTAATACTGCTTCCTACAGCAAGCTTCGCATGTCGTTCTTCTAACCCTTGGAAAGACGCACTCTTGCCATGTCCGCTCCCAAATGGATTTCTCAGTTCGGCTAACTTTGTCGGGATCGCTCTTAGATTTCCTAAGACGGCTTTTATAGCATCTGCTCCTTGATCGGTTGCTTGGACATTTGCAGGCAACAAATTGAGTGCATTCATGGTTTTGTTTGTAAGTTGAGGAACATCATCATTTTTATCCCACGCAATACCCAACTCGTCTAAAATAGTTTTACAGCAACTCTCGATTAATTCTTTCGCTAATCCAATGGCATTTGTAGGACTCGTTGACTGCATAGAAACCATGAGCTCAATCTGTTGAGACATATACTCACTGGAGAACTTATCTTTTAGCTCATCCGCCGTTTTTACGATAGCGGAAGAGTTACCTTCCAGCCTATCCATGATGGCCTTACATTTTCTGTATAATTTTGCATACCGCTCATCATATCGAGAGGAGCTACTGCCCCAATACGAATCGTCTTCGTAGTCAAGATTATATTCGTATTCCATATTTTCTTCGTAATAATGGAATAGATCAGAAATGAGCTTGAGCCTGTTTTTGTCAGATGCACTATTCAGATAGGCGACAAGTGATTTTCCTTTAGAGAGATTATACTTTGCGCATAACGCCTCTCCTATGCTGTTCATTGTAAACACATCGAAATCATTGGTTGAAAAGTTTAAGACATACCCGTCTCTATTGAATAGCATCAAGAAAGTGCCTTCTTCTGCCTTTGTAAATATCGTATTTGGCATAATGGGATTTATCTCCTTGTTTATTATTAATCATCTTCATAGAATTTTCACCCAGCAATACAAACGCCTGTTTATTGACGATGTCTAGGATTTAAAACGGGAAATCATCATCTTCTTCTATTTCTACTGTCGAACTAACCGGGCCATCAACAATATACTTTGCCCGCTCAAACAACTCATCGTAAGTAATGATTTCTGGTGAACGTAATTCTTGACGGAATCGCTCAAATGAATTTCGTTTGTCTCTACAGTTAAGTTCATGTGTATTGCCGATGACGACGATTCCCTTGGGTGAGATAGTATAAATACCACATAGTTCCTCTTGATTTTGCTCTGTTCGAGAGTCAGATATCTCCCATTGAGCGCAGTTTACCTGAACTTGGGAAATTGCTCCGGAAAGTTCCTTGCTGATACCCCACGCGCCATTTCTATACTGTGAATTCCTTAAAAGCGGAGTATTAGGCGTTTTAATTTCAACTAGACAGGTAAATTTTGTTTCTGCTTCGGTAGCGGCCAGAAAATCTCCTCTTTGTCCCCCTATCCCAGAAACAGTAGCGCCGCCGTAATTAGGTTGGGCCTGTATCACGCGCAGAATCTGATATCGAAGGCCGTACCCAAAAATCCATGTATTCTCTTCAAAAAAGTTTTGCCAATCATTCTCCGTCAACTCTTCATCAGATAACATCTGCTCGAAAGTACGCAAGGAAACAAGTCTATCTTCATGAAGCTTGGCACTGGCCAATCTGGTTGCTATATCAGGGTTGCTTTGAGCAAGTTGATCCCACACCTCCTCTCCTAAATTGGCTGCTAATAGCTTTCGAATAATAGTAGCCTTGTTTCTGCTATTGATTACAAGTGCTGAAGGATCTGCAATAGTGAAATCATGTGTCCCATAACGGATCCCGCGCTTTTCAAGTATTAATTCCAATTCCTTGAGCTTTTCATAGAGAATTCGTATGGCTTCGGTTGGCAAAGTTATTTTTATGCCGTCATCCGGATGAAGTGAATTGAAATTAACGGGAATAAGTTCCTCACATGTTCCGTCAGGATTTTTTCGATAACGTATTATATCTCCACGGATGCCACCCGAATGCATTGCCGCTTTGAATACGGTTCTAGTCCTTTCTGTCTCATCAAGGATAAATTCCTCTTTAACTTCAACAAAGTTACTTGCCCTACTTTGCGTTGTTATGGTATCCATAGCGGCCTCCTTTCGTAATCTGGCAATGTTACTCCGCATATTGCTTGTAGTTCTCTACCTGCTTCATGATCTCATCGTAGGCGACATCGATGGTCTTCGGCGGGTATCCGTTCTTCTTCAGCAGCTTGGCAACATCGGCATAGAGCTCATCCTTAACATCCTGGCGATTCGTCCAGTCGGTGTACTTGGATTTGTTGCCAACAAGTTTCTGGATCTCTTTAGCCAAGAAGATATAGGTATCCTCCGAGAGCTGCTCTTTAAAGCCATACTTCTCGGCCACAGCAATGAGGATGTCATAGAAGGCTTTTTCCTCAAAGGTAATGCCGAGATCCTCAAACGACTGCTTTTCTTGCTTCAGGTCGTTAAAAATCTTCTCCAGTTCCTCGCTCAGATTATTTACCACGTCGTCGATGATATCTTCCACGTCGCTGATGGTATTCCTGGAATTGTAGCGATCAACAACATTCTTGAGCTTTTTAGAAAATTCAATCGCTTTCAAACGGTTGGTCTTCCCAAACTCTTTGATCGCCCGCTTCAACAGCTTTACCAACGCTTGATACTTGGTGTTCGGGTAAGGAATCTTTTTCAGCTTATCGATAAACTCATCGCTGAACAGCATTTGAATATCATCGGTGGGCTGCTCATCAAAATTGAATTCCTTCCCGCTGTAGGTAGAGCTGATCGCGCGGTTTACGAGCTCAGTAATGTGCTTATTCATCAAAGTGGCATCCGGCGTATCTCCAGCAGTCATCTTAAAGATAACCGAACGCACACACAGGAAGAAGTGGAGTTGCTCCACCTCCTGATCCGTAATCTGTTCATGGCCAATACAGACGTCAAAGGCTTTCTTGCAGCGCAGAGTAAAGCCCATAAAGTTATCTTTTCGGGCTTTCTCCGAGAGTACATATTCGACGCCTTTCTGAATGATCGTCAACCGTTCCAGCGGTGAAATACTTTCTGTGAAGAAGGCACTGTAATCATAGCCATGCATCAGCTGAATCGTCCGGTCTAAGAAATCCTTGAATACCACGAGCGAGGTGTCGATGCCGTTTACCGGCGTTATATCGCCATTATAGAGCTTCATGGCAGTAAGGATTGCGCCTTCCAATCCGATGTAATCGACGATCAAGCCCTCTTGCTTTCCCTTGAACACGCGGTTCACACGGGAAATGGTCTGGATTAAATTATGTGTTTCAACCGGCTTGTCCAAATACATGGTATCCATGGACGGCACATCAAAGCCAGTAATCCACATGTCTACCACGATGGCGATCTTCAGATTGGACTTGTCGTCTTTAAAGGCTCTGGCGTAGGCTTTACGGGTTTTGGCGTCACCGATCACAGCGGTCATCTCTGCCGGATCGTTTTTCCCGTTGGTGCAGACCAAGGCGATTTTCTCAATCTCAATGGCATCTCGATCAAGATGCGTACCCTCATATTCTGGGGCGCATTTACGCTTTACAAACCACTCGGGCCGCAGAGCCTTGACCTTGTTATATACTGTCCACGCAATCTCTCTGTCGTAGCATACGAACATGGCCTTTCCGTTTACTGTGGCATGCTCCTCGCAACGCTTCTCATAGTGCCAGATAAAATGTTTGACCACAATATCAAGCCGATCCGGGTTTCCGAGGATCACCTTTAGATTGGTCATGTCCTTTTTGGATTTTTCAATCTGATACTCATTTGCCCCAGCCTCCGCCTGCAGGCGATAATACTCATCGCAAGCCTGGGCCATTTTCTCATCCAGCTGCACCTCACGGGGACCGGGAAGCCTGGCAATCCCCACGGTGGAACCGTCATCAAGGGACTGTTTCATGGTATACTGAACCACAACCTCACCGAAGACACGCAAAGTGGCATCAATCGGCGTGCCAGTAAACCCTACATACGTGGCATTAGGAAAGGAGTCCCGCAAATATTTGGCAAAGCCATACGTTTTCTTAGCGTCGCTTTTCGAGATGACATACTTTGCCTCGGTGTTGGTCTGTGTCCGATGCGCTTCGTCTGAGATGCAGATGATATTTTTCCGGCGGCTCAAAAGGCTGATATCTTCGGAGAATTTTTGAATGGTCATCAGATAGATGCCGCCACTCTCAATATTGCCCAACTTTTCGAGGAGCTTCTTCCGATTAGCGATACTGACTGAGTTTTCGTCTATCAGATATTCTTTGGCATTCTCGAAGTCATCGGAGAGCTGCTCATCCAGATCGTTCCTGTCGGTAAGCAGAATGATGGTAGGCTTATGTAGCTCCAGCGATGTTGTCAGCCGCTTGGAGAGAAACAGCATGGTATAGGATTTACCGCAGCCGGTTGCGCCCCAATAAGTGCCGCCTTTTCCGCTTCCAGCCTCGTATGCCCCCAAAATATGTGCATACATCTTTTCCGCACCGTAGTATTGGTAATACTTCGGCAGGATCATCAGATTGTTGCCGCTGTTGTCCGGGAAGTAGATGTAGTTGCTCAGAATATTCAGTAAAGTCCTGTGTGCAAAAAGGCCGCGAATCAGGACATGGATCGACTCGATTCCGTCTGCGTTGCTGTAATCCTCGCCATTGGTAGAGTTCCATTTGAAATAGAACTCATAGCTGCTGAACAGTGATCCATAGCGAGTATTCGCACCATCGCTGATAACATTGATAAAGTCGAATTTCATAAGCGAGGGGATGTCCTGTGCATAGCGGATGTGGGTTTGAGCATAGGCATCCGCAATGGAGACGGTTTCATCCGCCGGGTTCTTGAGTTCAAAGACAGACACCGGAATGCCGTTGATGAATAGAACGATATCAGGACGGCGGTTATGATACTCTTCAAATTCAAACTGGTTAACCGTGCGAAACACATTGACCGTTTCTGCATCTTTGCCGAAATCAAAGAAGTCGATAAACTGGTCTGTCCCATCATCCCGACGCAGCGTGTAGCCTCGAGTCAGGAGCTTATAGGTTTCCTTCACGGAGCGATATAGTGACTGGTTGGAATAACTGGTTATATAGGAAATCAGGGTGTGCAGCTCATCCTCGGAAAAATAGCCATACTTCCGGCTGAGATATTCCTGAAAGTCATCCAGCAGGATAATATCGTCCTTTTCTCGATGGATGTCATAGCCGCACCGATACTCCCAGCCGCAACTTTCTAGCAATTCCAGTACAGCCAGTTCATAATCGTTTTCGTAGTATTTGAAGTGTGCCATCTCAGCGGCCTCCTTCTTCAATCGCTCCTTTTATTAACACAGGGCAAATGCTCTTAATATCCTCAGAACCATTGTGATTTGCGAGAAGAGCTTTGAATACTGCCACATATTTTCTCTGCACTTCAATTGGTGGCAGGCTGATTTTTATCTTACACATATCATTCCAGGAAAAAGTTTCTCTCGCAGATCCCCAGGAATGGAATCGAGCATAACGATCAAATTCAGGCCGACAGAAATAAAGAAACAAATATTCTGAAAGAAGTTCATTTGCCTTTTCCGCCTTGATTCCAAATACAATGGATATAGATGAAACCAAATATGTATCATCGCTATCATTGTATCCAAGGGATATCTTATCTCCGCGACGAGAGGTGTCAGGAACATATGCAAATTGAGAGGGAGACACCACCTTATAGTTGCTTAACAAAACTCCGTGAAGATTTGCTTTTGTCTCAATAAATGCCTTACTTGTTGCAATTCCCTTAACATCATTTGCGCCGTAAATATTATTGGCATTACGCATATCGGATTGGAAGATATAATCTCCAAGGGTAATACTATTCAATGTCATAGCCGATTTCCTCCATAGCACTTTCCAACATAGATAATGCTTGCTTCTGCTGCTTGACAGACTCTCTTAGCCTAAAATGTAGTTTTTCCATCTCCGCTGCAAAATCTATATCTGAATCTCGATCAATAAATTCAATATAATCGGACGGATAAAGGCTGTAGTCATTTAATCTTATCTCGTCCATTGTGGCAGAGTAACAAAATTCCGGTACATCGTGATAAAGGCTCTTCCAGTCCGGGGATTGCCACGCAAAAAGAGTCGAGGCGATTTTTTGTTTGTCGGCTTCGGTCAACTGGACATATCCGTCCTCGTTTGCGCCGCCGTCACCAAGGGTTCTGGCATCAATAAAGAGAATCTCATTCTCCCGATCTCGCAGCACTACCTCTTGACCCTCACGCTTTACCTTCTTGCTCTTTTTGTGGTTACCCACGATCCAGAGGGTAACGGAGATGTCCGTTGCGTAGAACATCTCTCTGGGCAGCACGATGATGGCTTCAATTTTTTGGTTCTCGATCAGCTGCTTACGGATCTTATATTCTTCGGCATCAGCGCCCAGAGCGCCGTTGGCCAGAAGAAACGCCGCAGTGCCGTTGTAGGAGAGCCGGGCCAGCATGTGCAGAATCCAAGCATAGTTGGCATTGCTGACGGGAGGAACTTCGTAGCCATCCCACCTGCGATCATTTTTCAGTTCGTTTTCTGTGCGCCAGTTTTTCAGGTTGAACGGGGGATTTGCCAAAATGAAGTCGGCCCGCAGATTCGGATGTTTGTCCGAAGAAAAGGTGGAGGCATCCATATCGCCGAGATCGCAGTTCAGGCCACGGATGGCCAGATTCATGCGGGCCAGCTTGTAGGTCTTGTCATTGGACTCTTGGCCATAAATAGTGATGTCTTTCTTATTACCCTGATGCCGTTTAATGAACTCTGCACTCTGCACGAACATACCGCCGGAACCGCAGCATGGATCATACACAGAACCGGAGTAGGGCTGAATGAGCAGAGTCATCAACTCAACGATGTTGGCCGGAGTATAGAACTCACCTTTTTCGGATTTGGCGGCAATACAGAACTTCTTCAGAAAATACTCGTACACGCGACCAATGACATCATCAGCCTCACCTTGGGAGTATTGAATCCGGTCAATCTCGTCAATCAGGGAAGAAAACTTAGATGGCTCAATGTGCAGTGTAATATAAAAACCGATGGGGAGCGCACCCTTTAAAGAGGGGTTGTTCTTCTCAATATTGCGGAACGCATCATCGATGTAGGTGAAAATCTTGTTGGATTTAGAGTTATCCTTGATATAGCTCCATCGATCCTTTTCCTCCAGGAAGAAAACATTGTCCTTGGAATAAAAACGCGGGTTCTCCACAAAATCTGCGGTGTCCTCGTCTGCCAGGAGCTTTTCGCGCTGTGCGTTGAACTTATCATAAGCAAACCGCAAGAACAGCAGCCCGAGCACCACATTCACATAATCGGTTGCAGATACACTGCCTCTCAATTTATTACATGCGTTCTACAGGCCAGCTTCCAGCGAGACCTGATTTTTAGCTTTTGCCATTGTCATAACACCTCTTGAACCACGAGTCCTATTTTTCTTATTGTATCATCTGATGGAATTTGCTCAAAGCATACTATTTACTCATCCACAAACTCCATAATATCATCTAACGAGCAGCCCAGAGCCTTACAGATCCGCCCCAGTACATCGGTAGTGACGTTATCCCCATGGGTGAGTTTGTTCATTGTATAATGGCTCACCTGCGCCATCTCTTCGAGATCTTTCTTTTTTAAGTCCCGGTCAATGAGCAACTTCCATAGCTTCTTGTAGCTTACTGCCATAATTGCGACCTCACTATCATCCTGATCTTTCGGGTTGATGTATATGGGCATTATATCATGAGATGTCTGAAAAATCAAATATATGTTAGCGTTCAAAAACTTAATGAAAGATTATATTACTTGCGCGCCTAGTTTGGTATTTTTCGACCATCTGTCGGCCATAGCTCCACTAGAGACAAAGAAAGCCGGGAGAGGTCTCCCGGCTTTCCTATGCTTACAATCTAATTGCTTGAAACTTTTATCTTAGCGCCAATGCAAACAAATAATAATGTTATTAAAAATGGTCTATAAGGGACTATCATTTTAGCGCCAGTCAATCAATGTGGTACAGATCCCACCAGATGCAGGGTATTGGACAAAATTAGGACTATTTATGCTGTGCGAATCAGAAAAAGATAAAGTTGTTTCTACCCTGATTGGATCGCCACCAGATAGCGGAGTGATATAGAGCGCAGGGGAATCAGTTCCTTGCTTGGGAGAAGAAAGAAATGCCACAGATGAACCGTCCGGGCTAAGTACGCCATTCCAGTTATACCGTGATGTCCCCGGAATAAACTCCGTCACTTCTCCAGTCGTAATATCAAAAATCACACTGTTAGTCTTCCGGTTATACTGTTTGACATATTGATCAACTAGGCACTGCGTTTCATTGACCCAGTCAGACAGATTATATCCAGAATCGCTATCAGCTGGGAGTGTGGGGAGTGCGGAGTTAATAATATCGCCTTCCTGTACAGCATCAAGCGTAATGTTTGTTAACGGCACATAGAAATAGTTCCGGCCATCATATGAAGTGTTATTGGCGTAGTAGACAAAACAGTCATCTGTAAAGCCACCAGCAAAATAACAGGCAGGATCATCAAAATCACTTTGCGCCTGTAGGCCAAGCGCTTCTGTTACATCATAAAATTCTCCAAACTCATTAAACCAACCCGCATGGTATTCGCCAGTGCCACTTATGTATTTAGTAGCCGCAATTTTAGAGAAATCTGAAGATACCCACTCACTGGCCGATGCCGAATAGACCGTCATGGTTGGTGGCAGATAGTAGATGTCTTTGCCGACATTACTGGTATATGTAACATCGAGTAAGGTCCGCTGCTCCCCAGTACTCGGGTCAATACAGACAATATTAAATGTACAGTCGCCAGAAATTTCCGATGTCATCGCAATAATTCCCGAAACTTCTTCCGGCTCGTTGGTCTCCACCGGATCTTCTGGCTCAGAAACCAATTCGCCGCTTTCCTCTGGCGGAATCTCATTTTCCACTTGTGACGATGTGGTTCCAGTAGGCGATTCTGTTGGGTTACTAGTTACCCCAACTTCCGATGCGCAGCCACCCAGCAGCAACATCCCAGCGCACAGCGCCAGTGCGAGTATTCTCTTTCTCATGTGTTTTATCCCCCTTAACCTCTTTTTTGATGGAAAGGTAATTTCTATTACTGGCATTGTAGATAGATCAAAAAAGATAATTTTGTAACAAAAATACCGCCTTTACAGCTGGATGTAACAAAATAATTCTTGTGTTACATTTTTCTGAAGGGAACCCCGTATCGCTACCTGCTCTTGGTCGCAACAGGGATGAATCTTTAGGAAAAACTTACCGCAACGGGGTGATTTCCCGTTGCAACTTGGCCTATTTAATGGTAAAATGGTATCTGTAGAATTAAAGTGATACATAGCCCCCTTGCCAAAGGATACGCTATACTGGAACGTATCTTTGACAAGGGGGCTTAATTTATAATTATGGCAGCTACGGAACCAATTAGAGACAAGAAACAGTTAAAGGCGCTGGCCGACTACTTTTTGAAGCGCGGCCAGCTTCGGAACTATACGCTGATCGTCATGGGAACAAGCACGGCGCTGAGGATCAGCGACCTACTCCGGCTCAGGTGGTCGGACGTATATGACGAACTACATAATACCTTCCGCACCCACATCACCATCATTGAGAAGAAAACCAAGAAAACCAAGACCATTGCCCTAAACAAACAGGTTCTCCAAGCGCTGCGCCTGTACCTTCCACACAGGCGTGGCGATTTTATTTTTGTCAGCAACCGCAAGGAAGGCAAGGCCATCAGTCGGGTACAGGCTTGGCGGATCATCCATGCGGCAGTAGTAGCAGTAGGCGTAGAAGGCAAAATCTCCTGTCATAGCCTAAGAAAAACTTGGGGCTACCATGCTTGGACGAGCAAGGAGATCTCGCCAGTAGTCATCATGCATATCTACAATCACAGTAATTATGAGGTAACCCGACGATACTTGGGAGTGGCACAGGACGATCTGGATCGAGCGTATCTGAGGATGGAGTTGTTCTAACGGAAGGGCTGCTATCTCGTCCCTGCGTCCTGTGGAAAACTCCAGCCCAAAACGTTTCGATTTTTCTGGAACATGCAAAATCTATGCTATAATGGTAGTGTTCAATCTACGATTCACGCATTATATGCGACGCTAATAAACGGCACCGCATATACATGTAGGGCGTTGCTCTTATGTGAATTGTGGATTGAACACCCATTGCGGTGTCGTTTTTTTACTATCAGCACCGCAGCACTAAGAAATAGGAGGTAGCGGTGTTAAGGATACACGGAACAAAGTTAAGTCAAAGTAAGTTCAGCTGGATGTCGTGGCTGGGATTGGCAGGAGCAGTCAGCTGCTGTGCCTTGGTATTAGTATTTGGCTTGATGTTGTTCCCATCACTGCCACAAGTGACATACGCAGCGATCCCTGAAGTTACTCCAAGTACGGGTACCTCTGTCGGCATTAACCTCCCTGCTTCAATCGATTTTGAAAGTGTCACTCCGACTCCTGACGGAGCAACTACCACCGCTACTGCTGACCTGACTGTCACCACTACCAATAGCGCCAGCTACAGCCTTTATCTATATTCCTCTGATGGCGACAACAGCCTCAGACCCAAAATCTCTGCCAACACCTCCTCAATTATCGCTACCGCAGGGGGTGTTGGCCTAACCTTAAGTAGCCTCGAGCCTAACACTTGGGGCTACAACCTTGGTACAGAAGCACCAACTGACAGCACTACTTACTCCGCCGTTCCCACCGATAACTCCACACCCATCCAGACCAAGGACACCTCCGACACCAACTCCGCCAACGATACCTACACCCTTTCCTTTGGAGCAAAGGTGGATACGACTGCGGCTTCTGGTGCCTATTCTAATACGCTGACGATTGCGGTAGTGGCGGAACCAGCAATGGTGACGGTAGCTTTTAACGGCAATGGTGCCACTAGTGGCAGTATGTCCTCTATCAAGATTCCGGCGGGTGAATCGCAGACACTCCCCGGCAATACCTTTATTCGCAGCGGCTACGTATTTAACGGCTGGAATACCGCTTCCAACGGTAGCGGTACATCCTACGCTGATGGTGCGAACTATACAGCCTCTACCAGCTATGCTGGTCAGACTGTTACGCTTTATGCACAATGGAGAACGCCCATTAACCAGCTTGACGATGTGACCTATATGCAAGATTTAACTGCCTCTCACTGCACAAATAGTGATAATGGAGCAACGGCAACTTTGCGAGATAGAAGGGATAACAACAGTTATACAATTGCTAAAATTAATGGCTACTGCTGGATGACGCAAAATCTCCGTCTGTCTAGAGGCAAAACTCTAACTCCGTCAGATTCAAACGTAGCCTCTAACTGGTATTTCCCAACAAATGATTTAACGCTAGGGGCTTCACTAAGTGA
This sequence comes from Flavonifractor sp. An4, assembly GCF_002161755.1. Taxonomy (NCBI): domain Bacteria; kingdom Bacillati; phylum Bacillota; class Clostridia; order Eubacteriales; family Oscillospiraceae; genus Flavonifractor; species Flavonifractor sp. An4. The sequence goes on from NZ_NFIL01000003.1 coordinate 63,210, forward strand.
GGCACGATCTCACCCCGGAGATGCCACCACTGGTTATTGGTACAACTATTGTGCCACTTCTGCTGGTACCGTATGCTCTGAAATGTCGGTAAATGCGACTTACGATATCTGTCCTAAGGGCTGGAGATTACCAACAATGCGTGAACAGAGAAGTGTTGCTGGCGATTCAGATGAGACAGGATTCTCTGCCGTCACTGGTGGGTATTATGATGATGGCTCAATAGTTGGAGCTTCTTACTCAGGGATGTGGTGGTCAGCTACTGCACATAGCGGAAATCAGGGTCAGCATTACTATTCTCAGCTTTCTTCTGGCTATGTATTCTACGGTGGCTTTGGCGGAAGTGAACGCTACGGACTCTATGTGCGTTGTATCAAGTCTAATTAGCCTAGAGCTGAGACCATACCTATCTTAAAAGATACAAAGCCTTCGCCACTGAGTGTACGGAGGCTTTGATGCATCATCTGATTAACGCGTACTTATGAGTCCTGTGCCGCTTTCGTCAGAATTGTATAAACAACATATCCTGAGTACAGCTTCTGATCACCCAGAATAACGCCATTCAGGGCATCCAGCCCTAAGAATGTCCCATCGCTAGAAAAGAGTTTAATAGAAAGCACAGAGCCATTTGCCTTCCAATCATTGTAGATTTTCGCAGAACCAGTGACGTAGTGCAGGGTCATATCTTCTTTCGCTATAATATACGCCCTAGCCCACACAGCTTCCGGATCCGTGTTGTCCGCCCGTATTATTGCGCTGACATGCTTTCGTTCTCCTGCGGTTAGCTTAGTAGGAAAATTAGCGATTAAGCGCACATTGCGCGCCACACCCTTATATTTATGCTCCGCGCGATTTAGCTCCCACGCTGCATTGTTATGGTAATAGATATATACTTCATACTGTTTTCCGGCTTCCAGTGTGATGTTACCGCTATACGCTCGTCCAGAACTTTTTTCTTCAATCCGTACAAAGAAGCGCTCATCACCCAAAACCGGATTATCTGTTACCGAGTTAAACACTGCATGGTCTGCTGGCTGGTCAAACTTGTAGGTTGGGCGCTCTGGCCCCCAGCCGTATTTTACCGTGACCTCTGTGTGCTTATGTAAAACTTTGTCACCAACTGCAACCTTGCTCTGGTTCACCAGTTTCTCCGAGCCATCAGTCAGACCAGTATCTTTAGCTTCCGCCGTAAATTGCACACGTGCATCCTCGCCAGAATGGTAGCTTCCGATATTGAGCCCGCCCTCAACCAAAGCATCATTTTCTACGACGACACCGGTTCTGTTCCCAGAATTGATGAGAACAGTAGAGCCGGAAACGTACTGCATATTGGCGGGAATCTCATCACTGACAGTAACATTGGCATGGCTTGCCTCGCTGATATTCTTGTAGATAATTTGGTATTCAACTTGATCTCCAGCCCGTATATTGACCGTATCTTTCCAAGTCCGGTCTGGGTCGCCCTTGATACGCACTTTGGTCACCACTGTGTAGCCGCAAGCTTCTGTGGCTTTCTCAGTGGTTCTGGGGATTTTGCGCGGAGATCCCTCAACAATGAACGCTCCTCCCAGATAGCTGGGCTGCGGCATGGGATATTTGGCAGGAAGCCGCTCCGGGAAACGCTCAAGCAGATCAATGTAGACATTAGCGGCAAGACCCAGCGGTTCACCACTAGTTTGGCCGATAGCAGCAAGCAATCGTTCTACCAGCTTTTTGATAATCCTATCTTCAATTTTCTGTAGACTGCTGGATGGGTCTGCCCAATCGGAAGAAATCTGTTTGTTAGTATTTACAGCCTTATCCGCATATAACACGCGTCGTTCGTTGACGCTCCCGATATCTTCGTAACCCTGCAAAAGGCCAAAGGCAGCCAGCAAGATTTCTATATTGTCCCGTCCAGACACAAAACGGCTGAGCAGTTTTATGATGTAAGCCTCACAGAAAACCTGATACTGCTCCAAATCTTCATGATAGAGCGTTTTGTATCGATCAACAGAAACACTGCCTTCGAGTTCCCAAACCAAATCTTGGGCTGCATCTCTGCTTTTACGGAGATCTTTCAAAGTATCAAGTAACCTAGTTTCAAGTGACATTGGCACCGCAGACACCCCCTCTGCGCTTATAGATATTTTATTATACCATAATTTCTACCCTACAGAAAGCCATAGATGCCCAATGTAAGCCCAGTATGAGAAAAAAGCGCCGCCGGTTTCCCTCTGTGGGGTAGGCATTGTGAATAGAACTGTCAATAATAGCGCCCATAGGTTAGCTTATACTAACTTATGGGCGCTGTCTGTTTCAAGAAATATCTTCTTTTACTATTGGATTGAGCGGCACCAAAAAACTTTACCGAGGTAAGGTTCTTTTTTCTTCCGATGGCTTCTTTTGCGTTCGGAAAACCCATAGCAGACTCTGGGTGCGCTAAACTTCAATCAAACAAGGGCGCAGGATAAAGCCCTGAGAGTTGGAGGTACGCGCTATGCAGGAGAACAACATCATCGACATCCGCAACGAAGACGGGAAGCTGGTCGGGCGCTTTTGCTTTGAGACCGCCACCCTGACCATCAAACTCAAGGATTGCGTTACAGATATCCGCTACCAGTACGGCGGAGAACTGGAGGTGATCAATCGCAAGACCGCATAACCGCTACGCCAACTTTATCCTCACGGGGAAAGAGCACTAAATATGCAGATTTCCACACTTCGGACTTGCTTTCTGAGGCAATCTGAGTGATAGATGGTGTGCGATACAAAAAACCAAGGAAAGGAGTAAGACCTATGCGTATCAATTACAACGTGACTGGAGCAGACCGGAAAGCCCTCGTCCGGGCGATGGTGGAGCTTCTGGGCGAGCCGCCAGTTTACCAAGGCGCACCCAGCTTTGCCTATGCTGTCGGCAGCTACATAGTAGACAAGGACGGCGTGGTAAGCGTCCCGGATGATGCCAGCCCGGAAGATCTCCGCAAGCTGGTGGACGCACTGCGGGAGAAAGGCTTCCATCCAGCAGAACCGGCAGAGCAGCCCACAGCCGCTGCGGATACTGGGGAGTCCGATCCTGCACAGGCTGATGATGAGGATTTACGTTTCCTGATCATCAAAGTGCCACGGGATGGGTTTACCCCGGAAACAGAGGAAAACCTGCGGAGGATCATCGCCAGCAAAGCACCGCTGCTCAAAAAGGCATTGGAGACAGACTCGTTGGAAATCGTCTTCACTGAGGATGCTCTCTGCTTCCAGTGGTTTACCCTGCATGGAATCGACGGTGAGTCCGACACCTACAACCGTCTGGTCACCGCAATGTGCAAGATGGCCAAGGAACAAAAACGGGTGGTTGCCAAGGAATGTGCCACTGACAATGAGAAGTTTGCCATGCGGCTGTTCCTGATCCGCTTAGGATTTATTGGCGATGAATACAAAACCGCCCGGAGGATCCTGCTGAGGAACCTGACCGGAAACAGCAGCTGGCGCTCCGGCCGCCGCCCGGAACGGGCAGAACCTGCCCCGGCGGAAGGCGTGGAACCGGCACCGGCTGACACTGCGGCGGAGACATCCGCCGATGAGAAAGGGGGCGCACCTTATGAACAGTAACGGATTCCCAAGCCGCGAGGCCGTGGAGCGGGTACGGAAGATGTACCCCATCGGCTGCCGGGTAGAGCTCATCTCGATGGATGACCCCTACTCCAGCCTCACACCCGGCACAAAAGGCACTGTGCGCTCGGTGGACGACACCGGCACCGTCTTTGTGCGCTGGGACAATGGCTCCGGCCTCGGCGTCGTATATGGCGTTGACCGGATCCGTAAGCTGTAAGCTCACTGGGGATTCTCACACGAGAATCCCCCTTCACTATAACCGCAAAGAACAAAAATATGGAACGGAGGGATATTATGAAACGGATCATCAAATTGGAAGGCACGACAATCAGGACATTTATCCGCAAACGGGTAGCGGCCTATGCCCGCGTTTCGTCGGATAAGGACGCCCAGCTGCACTCCCTGTCGGCGCAGGTCAGCTACTACAACAGCTACATCGGCAGCCGGGAGGATTGGGAGTTTGCTGGCGTTTATGCGGACGAAGCGCTGACCGGCACCAAGGACAACCGCCCGGAGTTCCAGCGTATGCTGGCAGACTGTAGGGACGGAAAAATCGATATGATCATCACCAAATCCATCACCCGGTTTGCCCGCAACACTGTGACGCTCCTTGCCACCATCCGGGAGCTGAGAGATTTAGGGATTGATGTGTACTTTGAGAAGGAGAACATCCACACCCTCAGCGCGGACGGAGAGCTGATGATTACCCTGCTTGCCGCCTACGCACAGGAGGAAAGCTACAATGTCAGCGAGAACCAGAAGTGGCGCATCCGCAGGATGTTTGAGCAGGGACGCCCTAATACCGGGCGTATGTTGGGCTACCGCCTCAAAGATGGTGTCTTGCAGATCGTCCCGGAGGAAGCCGAGATCGTCAAAATGATCTTCGACGATTACCTCTCCGGCATGGGCAGGAACCTCATCGTGAAGAAGCTCATCCGCATGGGTGTCCCAACGCTGTCCGGCGGACAGTGGCGGGAAAGCACCGTTCTGGGAATCCTCACCAATGAGAAGTACACCGGAGATATGCTGTTACAGAAGACCTATTCTGTTGACCACCTCACCAAAAAGCAGATGATTAATCACGGGGAGCGGCGCAGGTACTATATCGAGAACAGCCACGAGCCTATCATCGATAAAGAGACCTTCACCAAGGTACAGCAGGAACTGGCGCGGCGGGCAGAAAAGTTTCCTAATACAGCACAAAAAACGAAGGAATACCCATTTACTGGGCTGATTCGGTGCGGCTTTTGCGGGAAGTATTTCCGCAGAAAAATTACCGCTTCAGGTACAAAGTATGCCAAGCCGGTCTGGATTTGCCCAACGTTCAACACCTACGGTAAAGACATCTGCTCAGCCCAGCAGATCCCGGAAAAAATCCTCATAGAGAAAACCTCCGAGGTTTTGGGTACGGCGGACTGGGATTGTGAGACCCTGCTGTCGTATGTCTCCGAGATATGGGTACCGGAGCATAATCTCCTGATATATGTGTTCCGCGACGGCCACACCGAAGAGGTCGCCTGGCAGAACCCGTCCCGCCGGGAGAGCTGGTCGGATGAGATGAAGCAATCTGCGCGGGAACGCCAGCGTCAGAGGGTGTTAGAACGGAGGGATCAAGATGGCCATACCGACTAAAAAGGTTCATATTATTGAGAAGACCGCGAGTCTGCCCTTTGCCGTGTTCAGCAATGAGCAGAGGAAAAAGCGCGTTGCGGCCTATGCCCGTGTCTCTACCGAGCAGGACGAACAGCAGTCCAGCTATGAGGCGCAGGTGGATTTCTACACCCGGCACATCAAAAACAACCCGGAGTGGGAGTTTGTAGAGGTCTATACGGACGAAGGCATCTCCGGCACCAGCACCAAAAAACGGGAGGGCTTCAACCGTATGATCGCCGATGCGCTGGATGGTAAGATTGACCTGATCCTCACCAAATCCATCAGCCGCTTCGCCCGCAACACCGTGGATTCCTTGACCGCTATCCGTAAGCTCAAGGAAAAAGGTGTGGAGGTCTACTTCGAGAAGGAGAATATCCACACTATGGACGCCAAAGGCGAGCTGATGATTACTATCATGAGCAGTCTGGCGCAGGAAGAAAGCCGCTCTATCAGCGAGAATGTCCGCTGGGGCAAGCGTAAGAGCATGGCCGATGGAAAGTTCTCTCTGGCCTACAGCCGCTTTCTGGGCTACGAGAAGGGCGAGGACGGCACCCTGCAAATCGTGGAGGAGGAAGCGGAAATCATCCGCAAAATCTACTCTCTCTATCTGGGCGGCCAGACCGTCCGCACGATTGCAGACTATCTGACCGCACAGGGCATCCCTACGCCTTCCGGTAAAAAACATTGGAGCGTTTCCACCATTATGAGCATCCTCCAGAATGAGAAATATAAAGGAGACGCTTTGCTCCAAAAGACCTACACCGCCGATTTTCTGACCAAGAAGGTTAAGAAGAACCACGGGGAAATCCAGCAATACTATGTGGAGAACTCGCACCCGGCCATTATTGACCCAGATACCTTTGCGCTGGTACAGAACGAGATCGTGGAAAGACGCCGCTCACGCCGCCAAATGCACCGGAGCAGTCTGTTTACCGCTAAACTCATCTGCGGGGACTGCGGCGGCAGCTACGGCAGGAAGGTGCTGCAATCCAACACCCAGTACCGGCACCATGTCTGGCGGTGCAATCAGAAGTACAAAGGCGATACCGTCTGTGCCACCCCCAGTTTGCGGGAGGATGAGATAAAGGAGTGCTTTGTCGCAGCCTTCAACCAGCTGCTTGGGGACAAGGAACAGTACATCGCCCGGTTTGAGGAGCTCCTGCCCATCATCACCGATACCGCTGAGCTGGAGCAGCACTTGGAAGAGTTCCAAGCCGACCATGATGCCAAAATGCAGCTGCTGAAGGGCTGCATTGAGAAAAACAAGCATCAGGTGCAGGATCAGGCGGAGTATACTGAGCGGTATAACGCCCTGCATGACGAGTGCCAGCAGCTGGAGGCGCAGATCGCCCGGCTGGAATCCAAAATCCATGCCCGACAGAGTAAAAAGGAAGAAATCCGCCGCTGGCTGGACAAGCTGCGGCAGTGCGGGGACATCCTGACAGAGTTTGATCCAGACCTTTGGAACTCTACTGTAGAAACAGTCACGGTGGGCAAAGAGAAGCTCCTGACCTTCCGGTTTAAGGATGGGACGGAGATTCCGGTGCCGATACCGGACAAAAAGTAACGCAGAACCATCTGCGAGCACCTTACAAGCCTACGGAGAAATCCGTGGGCTTTTTCTATCTTTAAGAAGTGAGTCATACTCAGCTTTGGCTGCGCTTTTTTGAGGGGGTGCAGAATGGGGAAAATTTTAAGGCATAAGCGGGACGGGTGCAAATCGCAAACTATCACCGGCGCGGGTGCATCGGGTGCAAAACGGGATATTCCGTGTAGAGGCAAGGCGTAAAGCTATATACGGGAACCGGCTCACATGCGCTCCCAGCGCCGGAAAATGGGCATAAAAAAGGGGAAAACCCCTGTAAACAGGGATTTTCCCCTCGCCACTTTTTTATCAAAAGTGACGTCTTAATATGGAGTGTAAGACCAATTGAGATATTTGCGGAAATCCATGATTTTCAAGGCTTTGCGGGTTTTCACCCATTATTTTTTTGCCGTTTTCGCTGCGATGGCTGCGGATTTTCCACCCGAGGGTCAATTTTAGTGTTCGACCAAAAAAGATGTCCGCTTTATCCATGCCGAAAGATTGACTGAGAGAAGCGCCTGCTTCATCGGGCACATCATCCAAGGAGTTCGTCCAGCAGGTAGTTGTATTCCGGCAGCTGATCCGTGTACTCTTTCATCCATTCCCGCATAGCTCGCTTTTCCAGATTGGTTGCTTCCGTGTAATCCTCGCTGTGCCCTTCCTGCTCCATAAAGTCGTATGCGAGATTCTGATAGATCTCTTTCACCAATGTTTCGGGATCTTCCAATCGTGTTACATTGGAGTCATCAATGGAATCCGCCGCAGGCAGGCCAAGCAGAACATACCCGAACTTTTTCGAATAGACCACATCGAGCAATTCAGAGACTTCAATGTAGTTCTGGAATACCCCAAGGACCCTCTCAAGCTCACTTTTCTTTTCCTCTAATGAACTCATGGCAACATCTCCTTCCTGCCGGAATGAGCAACTTTCCCGGTCTGGTGTATGTGGTTCCTTTATTATACCGCATTTTCTTTGGCCGTGGAAGAGAGGTGGGACGGGAACTTTTCCCAATCACATGGTCTGTTCCATCGTTGCCACCCGGAAATAACCATGAGAATATGCGGGGGCCAGATCAATTTCGCCATCTGGGCAATAGACCCGAACTCCTGCTGCGGTCAACTTTTCTCCAATCGCCGCCAAACCTTCGGCGTCACGAGCCAGACGGTCGCCGTTCATCACCAGCACCCGGTCATAGACTCCATGTCGTGCATCACGGATCAGCGTTCGAATGCTCTGTCGGTTTGCGTCCAAGCCGCTCTCATATTGGAGCATCTCTGCGGAAATCGAAAAGCCAAGCTGGCCGGCGAGGCTTCGGAGTGCGGTGAGCTGCTGGTTTATGGCGAGACAGTTGCTTTCCGTAGACGCTCCATCTACCCGGCAGTATAGGCAGCACTTAGACATCTGATTTGACCTCCTTGAACGAATTTGGGGAGACGCTAACATTCAGCCCTGACATTCATCCCGGATGAAATCATACAGGGATTCCGGTTCCTTCAGGCACCACTTAGTTTTTTCATCATCGGTCCAGACTTCATAGTCCGGGGCGGCATCGTAAAGCCACCAGCTGATATAGTCGTACTGGTCGTTGACCGCTTCCTTCAGTACATCCAGCAAGGCGGCAAGAAGCGGCGCTCCGCCCTCAAATACGAAATGTCCGTCTCCCATCAGGGTGAGTACCTTACTGAACTGTTCGTCTCGATTCTTTTGCGCTTGGATTTTTCGCAGGGCTTCACAGAAGGTTTCTTTGGACAGCATTAAATCCCCCTCCCAGATTCTCCCCCTCCGCTTCCTGTTCGGCTTTCCATTTCAGAAGCAAGGAGATGGCCATCTCCTGAGTAGCGGGATCGACGCAGAACTCGAAGAACTTCACAGCCAACATTTCTGGCGTCAGCCCCATCGGGGCGATTACCGCTTTCAGTTGCTCCAGAAGTTCCGCATCTACTTGGATTTCCATGAGCTCATATCGCTTTTCATCCATGGTGCGTTTCCTCGCCTTCCGGAGATTCCTTCCGCAACTCGTCCAGCCGCTGCCGGAACAGCTCCTGGAGCTCCTTCCAGACCTGCGGCTGCTTGAGGGGCGCTATCGGCTGGTTCAGTTCCCGCTCCAGATCGGCGACAGCCACCGACAGCGTCTTTTCATCGAACAACTGGTAGTGGCGACGAAGATACTGGACGACCGCCGCACTCTCCTCATCTTCGCTGCGCATGGCATAGCGGAGGGCGCTGTTGATGACACAGAAAAAGTCATCCACATAGTCAAGGTTGAACCAGGAGGCTGGGCAGAGAACCAGGTCATCTTTGCCTTCCTCGGTGATCACCAGCCCAATGTCCTCGCGGCTTATCCTTTCCAGCACGGTGTCCAGGTCATCTGCCAGTACTTGGCGTGAGATGCGTTCCATGCTTTCCAGAGGTTGTAAAATCGGCATCCTTTCCTTCCTCCTATCGTCTTCTTTGATTTTGCCAGATGTGAGCACCCGACTCAAGCTGTGCCACAATCGAGGATATGGCTCCTGTTCTCCATATCGGTTTAAATGTGCGCGGATCTCTGCCACAGCGGTGGAACGGGTAGCTTCGTCCAGACGGCTCAGGTTCCGGCAGGTGAATTCTGCAGCTATGCCGGGCATATAGGTGTGCCGCCCCAGACTGTACTGGATCGCTGCCAGAACGATATGCCGCAGCCCTCCATTCAAAATGGGAGCGAGGATTCTCACGGAGAACAGCAGCCCGGTGCTTCCTTTTTGGGACTGGAGAGAGAGGCTGTTTCGCTCGGCTCGTTCCATCATGTGCGTCCAGTCCTGCTGTGCGATGAAACCGGCTACAGGAGCCACCTCATAAAAGCCTCTTTTATGTCTCACGGCTGCACCTCAAGCCCGGATTTTGACTGACCTTTATACAGAAAATTGTTGGCCTCCATCTCCTCAAAGGTGACCGGCTCGAAGTGATTGACATCCACTCCGGCATTCAGCATTCTCTCGTTTGCCTGGATGAGCGGCCAGTAATCCGCGTCGGTATTGCCGTGGATGTGGCCAAAGACCATGTAGCAGCGCATGATGTGAGGCCAAGACATCATGGGGTAGTGACAGAGTGTGTACTGCCGCTTCCCGTCTGCGACATACAATAGGTTATTGACACTTTCAAAGAACTGTTCCGTCTGACAACTCCTGATCCATCCCCTGTCATGATTCCCAAGGATGAGATGTTTCTTCCCCTGCAGCCGCCGCAGGTATTCCTCCGGCGGCTTTTGGCTGCGGTAGATCAGGTCGCCGAGGATATAGACAGTATCCTTCCCTGTGACCTTATGGTTCCAGTTTTCGATGAGAGTTTCGTCCATCTCCTCGATACTGGAAAAGGGCCGATTGCAAAGGCGGATGCAGTTTTCGTGACCGAGATGTAGGTCAGAGGTAAAGAAGATCATGGGGTTTCACCCTCCTTCTTCATCCTGGGAACTGGGATTGGCTGCCATCGGCAGTATTTTGCAAGTTCATCCTGACGCTCCCGAGGCAGGTTCATAAAATCGACAATGCTCTCTCCCGGAAACCTGGCGTGGCAGTAGGCGGGAAAGACTCCCTCCGGCACGATGCCGATGGACTCCGCTCCGGTCAGGCGGGCCTTCAGTTCCTCTGCGTTTCGGATACATGCGGGAACGCCTGCCCGATGAAGCGCCAGAAAGAAGCGGACCGCCTCAATCGTCCGGGTCTCCGCAAGACCGGCCACCACCAGATAGTAGCCATGTGCATCCCGGTGTACGATGCAGTCAATGTGGGTGCTGTTGCCGCCCCGGCATACCTCCCAGGGGTGGCCGGTGCGGGGACGCTCTTTCAGCCACCGGGCAAAGGCTTCGGGGGAATCTCCGTCCAGCTTGGACAGTCCCTCGTCCCGCCCATCGGCGTGGAGAGCGTACTGCTCTTTTTCCGATTTCTCCGTTCCGGTGTAACCCATAGCCCGATAGCCCAGAGCACAGAAGTGATAGAATTCGTTTGCGGTCACGGATGGGAGCCGCTTGTTATTTCCCAAAGGATACCCCGCCGCCGAGGTGAGAAACTCCTCCACCTCCTGCTGGGAGAAGTCCTGGAAGAACTCCTCCTTCCACTGTGGGAATACCCTCCACAGATCCCGGCGCAGGATGGTTCCGGTTCGATGCCAGATGGGCAGCTCCCGTTCCACCAGTTCCTGATAAGAACCGGTTTCCACCATCTGAACGGCGTCCCGTACCGCCTCCTCCAGCCAAGCGGTGAATTTGGAGATATCGTTGGGGAAGGAACGTTCTCTGCGGCCATCCACTTCCAGCACATGCCGATGCCCCAAGAATATTGCCCGATACCCGATCTCTTGATCCTCGCCGGCGGCAAAGTGGAACCACGCTGCCTCCTCCGGGAACTCGGAATGCCACCAGGTTTCAAACTCCTCAAAGCTCTCCACCTGGCCGTCCGCCCGCAGCTCCTCAAAGCTACCGAAGTCTTCGATGGTACCTCGCTCCGCACGGAGCCATAGTTCCCAGCTTGTGTTCTCCGGGCCTGGCTCCAGCCGGTGGAGAAGGCGGAAGATCCGGTCGATGGCCGCATAGGATGTCTCGTCATAGGTGAAGGAGCAGTTGATGTTTCGGTATTCCACCCGACCCAGCCAGTTGATGTAGTGCTTGATCTCCGGTGCTTTCATGTTTTCACCTCCTCAGTATCCGTGTCCCCATCCTCCGTTTCCTCAAACTGGAGCCGGAAGAGGGCAGTGTGCTCTCCCACAAGAGCGGGGTATTTGTAATAGACATGGCGGCAGAGGGTTTTGTACAGTTCAAGGAGCCTCGGATCATCTCCGAAGTCCACAAGCCCGTCCATGATTCGCTCGATCTCCCGCTCCTCGGTGATCCTGCCGTTCAACACCTGTTCTACCAAACGGCTGTATTGCTGATACGCGGCGTCCATTAGGCGGGAAATCTCCTGGATGATCTCACGGATTGCGGCAAAGCACGCCTCCCGCTCCTTGGCCTCCGGTCTTTCTTCCTCCGTCATAATGCGCCCCCTCCCGTCAAGAGCTGCGGCGCAGCCTCCACGCTGTGGAAGAGGAAGTGCATCCGGTCGATATGCTTGTCAATATGCCAGTGCCCACAGAACCAGTGGTCGTATTTGAGTTTCCGCTCGATCTCTTCCAGCCATTTCTCGGTAGAGTCGTCCACGGTACTCTGGTCGATCATCGGAAGAAAGGCCTCGCGAGGCTCATACGGATAGGGACAGGTGTGGGAGAGGACGGTATCTACCTGCCACCCGCAGGCGTCCAGCGTCTGGATAACCTTGTCCTTGATCTCCTGGGAGGGCTGCTCATCCGGCCACCAGCCGTAACCTCTGGCCAGCCGGTAGAATTTGTCCACGCTGTAAGCTCCGCCGATGACCAAGTGTCGGAGCCCTTCCAGATCAAAGATCTCACCATCCATAGCAAACAGCAGGCGGGGAAAGGCTTCCTCTACCCAGACTGTCCCGCCGTTCCACTGCTTCGTCCGATAGGAAGGGATGCTGGTCGGCCGGATCTCATGGTTGCCGTGGATGCAGAGCATCGTCGGCTTTACGGCGGTAAGAACTTTCTTCATCTCTGTGTCTCGCCGGTTTCGGTAGTAGTTCGCTCCTACATCCCCAAGCAGAACCAGAGTATCCTGCTCTGTCAGCTTCTTGCTGTCGCAAAACTGTATGACCTCATAGGGGTCTCCGTGGATATCACCCGTGTAATAGATCATTGGTCATTCCACCTTTCTTTTCTCATTATACCAACTCGGAAGGCCCATATCCGGGACTTTCCAAAAACATATCCACTGTTCCAAAAATATATCCACCTTTACTGGCATAGATCGACCGGCAGTCAATGCTCGTGACTTCCGGTTGATTGCTTTCTCAGGTTCAGACGGTAAAATCAAAGTTATCTGGTTTACCGTATCTGCCTTGATGCTCTTTCAAGGAAGCTTTCAGCGATTTTATAACATCCAGGAGAATCAGCATCTCATAGGTGCTGCAATCCGAAAGGAGTAGAGCGATTTCTTCGCTGGCGCACCGTTCAGTGCTGATGATTTGCTCCATCAAAAGCCGGTCGGGAGATACGCCCAAGGCATTGGCGATAAGCACAAAGGTGTCAAGGCTCATGCTCTTGATCCCGCTCTCTATGTAGCTGATGTAAGATGGCGTTTTATCCACCAGTTCAGAGAGCATCGCTTGCGAAAGGTGGTTGCGCTGGCGGACTTCACGGATGTGTTTTCCAATGACTTTGTAGTTCAGGCTCATAATAAGACCTCCAAAAAAATTTTGCAGTCTTATTATAGTGTTTAGATTATATCATCAACTCGGCCTTATATCAATTTCACCTCAAGTTGATATACTCTTAGAAATAGATAATCTGGAGAATATATTTGAGGGGGGAAGCCGATGACGGAACATGATTTGACCGAGAGCCAGCTGATCGGCTCCCGTATTCGAGATGCGCGGATCAATCGCCGGATGAGCCAGGCCGATCTTGCTGCGAAGGCCAATATCTCGCTGCCGCATATCAGCAATATCGAAAAAGGCAAGACGAGCATGAAGTTGGAAACCTTTATCCGAATCATCGAAGCCTTGCAAGTGTCTGCTGATTCCCTTCTTCGGCCTGATGTGCCGGAGGTAAGAAGCCTATACCAGAGCGAGTTTGACGAGCTGCTGGCCGACTGCTCTCCCAAGGAGCTGGATTCCATCCTGAAGATCGTTCGTGAGTTGAAATCCACTATGGCCAGACGGGATGACAATACCTGAAAAATTGCGAGCTGGAATTGTCGGCTCGCTTCTTTTTTTCTCATCTATCGACCAGAAGTCAAGGTGTTGACTTCTGGTCGATTTTGTTATTAGTCTGCAGATTATATAATGGCCTGGAAGAGAAATAACACAGGGGGAGCAAATATGTCAGATCTGGCCGTTCAAAATAGAGAGTCAGAGCAGGAAGTTATGCCCTCATTTGATTTCCTGCTGGAGAGGGAGACGGAACGAAACACCCTTTTAGCGGAACATCGTGCCTGGTTAAAGGAAATCAAGCGGGAACGCCCGCTTCCCAAAACACATTACCGTGTGGCGGTATACATCCGCTACTTTAACCAGACCCGCTATGAGGACTATCTCTCAGCTCATAAAAAGCAATTTCTTGATACACTGGCTCTCTGCCCAAACTGGAAGTTTGCCGGTTTCTATGTGGACGAGGGCAGCACTGCGCCCAATATGGAGAGCGCCCCGGAGTGGTCAAGGCTCCTTCAAGACTGCTACGAGGAAAAGGTCGATCTGATCATTACCCAGAAAGCAAGCAATATCTCGAAGAAGCTCTCCGAGCTCTCTTTCTGTACGCGCCTCTTGGCAGCACTCCCAAAGCCAGTGGGCGTTTACTTCGTTTCGGAGGATATTTATACGCTGGCTTCCTATTACCAGGAGGATCTACACGACCCGTACTTTTTGCCAGATCCCGGTTGGAAGATACTCCCTGATGACGAACCCCGGAGGGAAATGCTACATGATTGACAAGTCCACACGCAAACAGCTTGCGGAACGGAAAGAACGGGTCCGCCGGCGTATCAACACAAAAGTTGACCCGGAGAACTATGAATTCATTCCGGCCAAAAAGCCCATCGACTATTACGACAACGATATAAGGCAGCGGGTCGCCGTGTATGCCCGTGTTTCCACAGACAATGTCCAGCAGACTTCCTCCTATGAGCTGCAAAAGAAATACTATGAGGATTTTGTTGTGCATCATCCCAACTGGACATTGGTCAAAATCTATGCGGATGAGGGGATCAGTGGGACTTCTCTGGCTCATCGGGACGAGTTCAACAGCATGATCGCCGATTGCCGCAGCGGAAAAATCGATATGATCATCACCAAAAGCGTGTCTCGCTTTGCCCGGAATGTGGTGGACTGTATCAGCGTGGTTCGTATGCTTGCGGAGCTGCCCAGTCCCGTCGGGGTGTTCTTTGAGAGCGAATGTATCTTCTCCCTCAAAGACGATTCCCAGATGGCGCTTTCGTTTCAGGCCACCATGGCTCAGGAGGAGTCCCACATCCGCAGCCGGAGCATGGAAACCTCCTTGCGGATGCGGCTGGACGGAGGTCTGCCATTGACGCCCAAACTGCTGGGGTATTCTCACGACGCAGATGGAAACCTGGTCGTCAACCCGGATGAAGCCCCCACGGTAAAACTCATCTTCTATATGTATCTGTACGGATATTCCACCTCCGACATTGCGGTGGCGCTCACCGAGTTGGGCAGGAAGACTTATCTGGGGAATGTCAAGTGGACATCCAACTCCATTGTCCAGGTCCTTCGCAATGAGCGGCATTGCGGGGATGTACTGACCCGGAAGACCTTCACCCCTAACTATCTGAACCACAAGGCCAGAAAGAATCGGGGGGACAGACCCCAGAGCCTTTACCGGAACCACCACGAGGGTATTGTTTCCAGAGATGATTTTATTGCGGTTCAGCATCTTCTGAACAACTCCAAGTATGGCAACCGCTCCATCCTCCCGGAGCTGCGGGTGATCGACAGCGGCCTGCTCAGAGGGTTCGTGACCATCAATCCCCGCTGGGCTGGATTTAAGCCGGCGGATTATTACCAAGCGTCCGCCAGTATCCATCCGCCCGATGAGCAGCAGGCGGATGCATCCCTGCCCTCGAGCATCACATTGGTTCCGGGAGATTTTGATATGAGAGGCTTTGAAATCGCCCGCAGTGAATTCTTTGATAATTATCACCGTCCCTACGTACTGTTTCAAGATAAGAGGATCAAGTTCAGCACCACATGTGTTCGGTCTTTTGGGAAAGACAACCATGTGGAGCTGCTGGTCAACCCTGTGGAGATGAAGTTCGCCGTCCGTACAGCGGCGAAGAGCAG
Organism: Flavonifractor sp. An4; assembly: GCF_002161755.1. NCBI lineage: Bacteria > Bacillati > Bacillota > Clostridia > Eubacteriales > Oscillospiraceae > Flavonifractor > Flavonifractor sp. An4. The sequence goes on from NZ_NFIL01000003.1 coordinate 78,917, forward strand.
CCGCAACGCAGTCGTGTTTTCCAAGCTGTCAGACGGAAAGTATCAGCCCAGGGATATCGCCGGTGCGGCCTATGTAGAAACGCTTTTTCAGTTATTCGGCTGGAGTCCGGATTTAAAATACCGGATCGCCGGAGCGCTGTTTCAAACCGAAACTGAATCTGCGTATATTTTTGATGTCAATGATGCGGAAGCGTTTATTAAATCGTACCTGCTTTCCGGTTCAAAAAGCACGGAACAGGCGAAGGAGCCTGTACAGCCCCTTTCTGTCTCCGGCAAACGGGTGCGGGCAGTCCCGGAGGAGTGGATCGGCTCTTTTGGCAAGCAATATTACCTCCACCAACAGTCTTTCCCGCCCGTCTGCGATCAGAGTGAGGAAGACTGGAAAATCCGCATGGAGGGCCAGTTGTATGAAACCGGACAGAAACTCCGCGTGACAGGATTTGACGTGCTGCGTGACTATATCTGTCAGGAACTCGGTCAGCGCGGGAAGGAGGAATCCTAAATGTTTGAAGAAAGTCGGGAAAATACCGGCGGCGTAATCGCCGGAATGCTTCGTTCCCTGGAGGACGGGCATTTGGATATTGTTCCGTCTGCTGAATTAGAAAAAGCGGAACCGGCAGTTTCTCCCGCAAACAGCAGTAGTGATGAGGTTCTGGAGATGGCCGGTGACTTTAACTACGATGGCTACCAAGTGGTACGCCGTGAGTTCTTCGCCCATATTAATGAGCCGTCTGTAACGTTCAACAATTACAAATTTTATGTAAATACCGCCTGCCTGAACCGCTTCCCACAAGTTGATTATGTGCAGGTATTGGTCAATCAGGAGAGCAGGATCTTGGCGATCCGTCCCTGTCGGGCGGAAGATCGGGATGCCTGCGCCTGGTGCACCAACGGCTCCGGCAGACGCAAACCGAAACAGATCACCTGCAAGATTTTTTTCGCCAAAGTGTTTTCACTGATGGGCTGGAATCTGGACTATCGATATAAGCTCCTCGGGCGGATAATCCATGCCAGGGATGAGTGGCTCATCGCATTTGATCTCACAGCGACCGAAGTGTATCAGCGGGTGCAAAAAGACGGCCAGAAGCCCAAGTCTTCTCGAACTCCCGTGTTTCCGGAGGGCTGGAAGACGCAGTTTGGACTCCCGTTCCGGGAACATCAGAAATCTATGCAGGTAGACATTTTTGAAGGATATGCTGTATATGGGTTGCGCGATAACATCGCTCCTGCTGCATCAGAGCAGTCAGACGAGGCTGCCTCTGATACTGGTAGTAAGTCCGTTTTGGGAGGACAAGGACATGAATCATGAAAATCAATTGCAGGCTTACTTAACGCTGGACCCTGCGCGAAACCGGATTCGAATCCACCGGCAAACGATTCGTCTCTTGAAGAATCCTGCGTATGTGCAATTCCTGGTAAACCCTGAAGAACTGTATATCGCCGTTCTCGGATCGGACAAACCTATTTCAGGCGGGACCGCAAACAAGGTTCGGATGTCAAGTACATCCCAGCAGTCTATAGAATTCTATAGTACGATCCTTATCAAAAACTTTTCCGAACTGCTGGGTGGCTTTGACCTGAGATTTAATTACCAGCTGACCGGTGAGATCGATCAAGTCAACCGGGTCGCATATTTTTCCCTCAAAACCGTCAAACAGCTGGAACGCAGGAGGCTACATGACAGAGAAAGCATTTAGGCAGCTTAACATCGATCCGGAATTCAAAAACTTGATTCGTCCACTTCGCCGGGAGGAATACCGGCAGCTGGAGCTGAATCTGGTCGTGGAAGGATGCCGGGAAGATATCATCGCATGGAATGATACCATCATCGACGGTCATAATCGCTATGAAATATGCAATAAAATGCGCATTCCTTATGGAGTCAAGGAGCTGGATTTTCCAAGCAGAGATGCTGCCATCGCCTGGATCTGTGCGAACCAACTCGGACGACGCAACATCTCAGAAGAAACCAGGAAATATCTGATTGGGAAACAATATGAAGTGGAAAAGAAAGTACAGCGAAATAGGAATGGCTATAATCAGTACCGTCCGAACCCCAACATTGCTGTGGGGAGAGGCCGCCCAATAGATGAAGAGAGCGGCCGGCGAACAGCAGCCCGGCTGGGAAGGAAGTATCATGTGTCCGGCGCAACCGTACAGAAATATGCGAAATACAGTGCAGCATTAGATACCATTGAACAAAATGCTCCTGAGCTTGTTCCGCACATTCTTTCCGGGGCATATAAGATTTCTTTCGAAAATATCGTTGCTCTATCAGAAATGGAACCCGAAGAATTGAGAGCACTTAGTAAAAAAATCGGAAAAAATCCCTATGCTTTCGCTCGTTACAGTGAATCGAGACGATGCCTTTATTCCGACGCTTCTGCCAAGCCCGGCACAGCGGCGGCAGAGCAGCCGGCAATCAAGACGATGCCCGCCTATGACCCGGATGCGGAAGTTGCTGGACTTACTCTTACGATCCCCTCCTGGATGAGCTCCATCGACCGGACAAAGTCCATGGCACATTTGGAAGCAATCTCACCTGCTGCCAGACAAAACCTCTTGGCGGCGTTGACTGAATTAGAAGGAAAAATCCAGGAAATGCTCAATGCAATTGAGGGGGAATCCTAATGGAAGATTATAGTATGTTTGTTCCCAATGTTCACTTCGAACAGATTCCCATCAAGAACCTCGTATCCAATCAGGAGTACCAGAGGAATATTTCCGAACAGCATGTGCTGAATGCTGCGGCACACTTTGATCTGTATCAGATCAACCCTGTGAAGGTGAGCCGTCGAAATGGGGTCAACTATGTCTTCAATGGCCAGCACACGGTGGAGATCGTCGCCCTGGCCTCTGGCTCTCGTGAAACGCCAGTCTGGTGCATGATATACGATGATCTGAACTACGAGCACGAGGCAGATATCTTCGCCAACCAGATGAAGTTTGTCAAACCGCTCCGTCCCTATGAAGTGTTTATGGCAAATGTGGAAGCCGGGAATCAGGAGCAGCTTATGATCAAAGATCTGGTAGAGTCTTATTCTCTTTCCATTGGCCAGGTCAGAAACTATGGCGTTGTCTGTGCTGTCTCTACGCTTGAAAATATATATGAGCGGTTCGGTTACCACGTACTTGATCGAACACTCAGACTCTGCGTAGGCACATGGGAGGGCGATATGAATTCGCTGTCCGCCAATATGCTCAACGGAATCGCCAGATTGGTCTACACATTCGGCGATGCCCTGAAAGATGAGACCTTCAAGGAAAAAGTAGGGGAAATGTCGGTCAAGCTGCTTTCGAGAACAGCCAAGGAACGACGCCCCGGTTCTATGGGCTATGCTGAGGCGATGCTTCTGGCCTATAACCGCAAATGCAAATATCCGCTCAAATGGACCAAGCTCTACGAGAAGAATGTGGGGAACAATGAAGGACTGGACATTGATACGGATATGGACGAGGATGAGGGCGGGGACTCTTTTGAGGGAGCCGCCAAAGAATAAGCAAACGGACGGTTCCACCAGGAATCGTCCGTTTGTGATCTTATCATGGAAGGGAAAAGGCGGGGCGCATATACTCTATCGCTCCCCGGCTGAGACCATACTGTCCGGCCAGCCGTTCCCAGTGTCCGGATACTGTTTTGCAGACCTCCTCTGCAGCCTGTTCCGCTTCCTGCGGGGCAAGGCCGAAATAATCGGCTACTTCCAGAGCCAGTTCCAAGTCAATGGTGTTATCATACTCACTCACATTGAGGGAAAGCCGGTCCCCCGAGGGGACTGGGTTCACATCATAGAGAGGGGCCAGCCGCCAGCCGGTGGGTGTCAGAAGGAAACCATGGTTGCGCAGGTGGTCGTCAGTATTGGATACCGCCATGCTGAACACGATCCGCTTCCACAGCTCGGCCAGATCCTGCCGGGGTGATGCCCCGTTGGCCCGGATGAACGCCGCCAGATCCAGATAGCTGCTTCCGTCCGCTGCCGAGGCTCCATCGGTCTTGCCCAGCAGGGTCATGGCGGAGGCGAAGTGGATGCGACGGCTGCCGTTTCGGTCAAATCGCTTGACAAGAAAGGTGCTGCCGGTCTTGGAGAATGTCTCCAATTTGGATTCCGGAACATCCAGCCCGCAGAGCCGTGCCAGGTCATGGACGACCTTCTCCCATGCGCCGCTGTTATATTCATCATGCTTGGAAGGGAACTTGGCGATCCACAAGGCGCCATCCGTGGCCTGCACCGTCGCTTTGGGTCTTGCGCCTCCCAAGGAGGAGCCGGGGGCCAGAAGTTCACGCAGCCATTTTTCATTCAGGCCGCTCTCATCGCTCTCGAAAGCGATAGAGGCGTTTTCCAGCGTCCGAAGGTTTACCCATGGAGGCGTCGCAAACGCTTTATCGTTCGAAAGAAATTCGCCCCCTTCTTCCAAGCTGAACCGCAGCGCACCCATACGGGATTCATCGTAGACCCCCAACAGGAAGTCGCTCTCGGTGAGCTTACGGGGCTTGCGGTCCTCTTTGCGAGCGTCGATGGCCTCCTTGCGCTTCATCAGCAGACGCCCCCAGCGATCCGGACAGGAGTCGGAAAACAGGCCAAAGAGCTGCTTGTTCAGCGGCACATACTGCCGCCCGCGGTAAAGAGCCAGATCCGGGTCCAGAGAGAAGGAACTCTCGGCGGATGACAGCCAGGCTGGATCATACTCAAAGGAAAAGGTTTCCTGTCCGCGGACGAAGCCGCAGCGCAGCCGCCCCAGCAGAGTGGGTGCCTCTCCACGCCAATTTTCATATACATAGATGGTCTTTTCGTACTGCGCCATGGGCTACTCTCCTTTCTTGGGTGCCCGCCGTCTGGTGGGCAGCGCCAGATCTTGTAGCTTCCTGCCGAATTCATCATCTTTTGCAATAAGCAGCAGGTCGCTGTCCATATTGTTTAATGCGTGCAGCACAGCGGCATAGGAGCCGATGGATACCGTAGGGGTGCCTTTCTCAATGGATATCAGAGTGGCTCGGCTGATCCCGGCACGCTCTGCTACCAATTCCAGGCTCAACTTCCTGCGCAGGCGGGCCAGGCGGATCTGCTCACCCATCTGTGCCAGGATCTCCCGTGTTTGCGGCATGATGACCGCAGCTTTTTTTGCCATGCACAATCGCCTCCTAACATAAATTATACTATATTATTTCGGCGATTATGTCAATTATATTTGAAGTTATCAACTTTCTTTTTCCGGGCGTTCTTCGATAAGGTACCCTCCTCCGAAGATAATGTCCAGTCTCCCGTCGGGATACACCTTCACACACTCAATCATTTGGTGGACGATGGTATCGTCGTACTCCATCTTTTTGGATGCTCGGTCGGCGATGATCTGCTGTAGTTTAAGGATTCGGCTGTCATTCACCTGATCGGAAGCAAGTGCTTCTTCGAGTTTCTGAATCCGTCCTTGCAGGAGTTCAATGGTATCGGAAAGTTCTTTGAATTCAGCTTCGTGACTCTCGATACCCTCTCCGCTTTCCACGCTCTCATTGATAAGAGATACCATTTTCCGATTCAGCCCATCTATTTTCCGCCGGAGCAGGTCGATCTCATCTGTGCCTCCGGTTAGACCGATTGCTTCACCAATGGTTGCCCGCATGAGTGCCATATAAGTGGACTCGTCTTCCTCGTTGAATCGGTTGATTGCCCGAACAATAGCGGCGTGGAGGGCGGTCTCATCTACCGTGAGCGAGGTTTTGCAGTAGCGCTTTCCATAGTCTAAGCGGCTGATGCAGCGCCAGACAACTCGCTTTTTTCCTCGGGATGTCCAGGTCACGCGCTTATATCGACTTCCGCATTCGGCGCAGATCATCACATTGGATAGTGCGTACCGGGAGTATTTTCCGGTGGCTGTGGTAGCCGTTTTGGTGGAATTTGGCTCCCGGCTCATCCGCCTGGCGAGTTCTTCCTGCGTTTTGTGAAAGAGCTCTCGGCTGATGATACCAACATGGCTATTCTGTACATAGTACATGGGTGCCTCACCCGTGTTTTTGCGGCGAACCTTGCCAATACAGTCAATTGTGACCGTCTTTTGAAGGATGCTGTCCCCGCAGTATCGTTCATTCCGGAGAATACCCTTAATCATACTCGCAGAGAAGGAAAATCGTTTTCCTGGTATCTGGAGATTTTCTTCTCTGAGTTTGGTTGAGATCCGGTTGATGGTTTCACCTGACAGGTACATATTGAAGATCCTCTCCACGATGGATGCCTCCTCCGGGACGATCTCCGGTTCTCCGTCTGCACCCTTGCGGTATCCCAGGAGGCACTTATAGTTGAATATGGGCTTGCCCTCCTGAAATCGCTTACGAAAAGTCCAGGTGACATTCTTGCTGATGCTTTCGGATTCGGACTGTGCGAACCCTGCGTAGATGACCAGATAGAGTTCGCTGTCGATTTGCAGTGTGTCTATATTTTGCTCCTCGAAGTAGATGCCAATCCCTCTTGCCCTGAGCATTCGGACATGGTCCAGGCAGTCCACTGTATTACGGGCGAAGCGGGAAACGGATTTCGTGATGATATAGTCGATTTTCCCAGACAAGCAGTCGTTGATCATCTTCTGGAACTGGGGGCGCTTATCTGCACGTGTCCCGGAGATGCCCTCATCTGCGTAGAGTCCGGCGAACTCCCATTCGGGCTTAGCGGCAATCATCTCGGTATATACCTTTTTCTGGTTGGTATAGGATGTGAGCTGCTCCTCGCTGTCGGTGGATACCCGGCAGTAGGCAGCAACCCGCCGCTGATGATACTGCTCCCTGTTGACGATCAGAGAGCGTTTTGGCTCAATAACCGATATTGTTTTCTTGGGTATCTTGGTTACATTCATTTTCCTCATCTCCGATCTCGACATCGGTCTTGGTATGTAGGATCACCTTTCCTCCGCTGCCAAGCGTCAGGTAGGCGGCGATGTCACAAAAGTAAGCCGGGCTGAATTCCTCCTGGGGAGTCATCAGACTTACCCGCTTTCGGGCGATGGATGCGGCGATCTGCAGATGGGTATCGCTCTCAGCATAGAGCCGCTCTGCCATTTCGATTGTTTTGACGATAATCAGTGCATCGCTGGGGTCATCCCGCTCCAGCTCGGCATCAATTTCCCGGTTGATCCGCTGGGCTTCCGCCGACAGCTCTTTTCGCTTTTTGGGGCGGGGGATGAGCAGATAGCTATTGGCGATGATGCGGTTCATCAGGATTGTCACCTTTTCCAATAGGTGTGTATCGGAGATCCGGATGCGCTGACCGCAATCAGGATCGGTGCAATCCCAACTCTCGCGAATCCGGTGCTTGCTGCTCACCCTTCGCCGCATAGGAGCGCCGCACTCCGCACATCGGACCAAATCCCGAAGCAGGTCGAGCCCCTCCAGATTTTTTTCGAAGGTGTTCCGCTGGCGGGCTGTTTTCACGGCAGCCGCTTCCTCATACTGCTCTTCCTCAATGATCGGGTCATATTCCCCATCGCCAATGTATTTGGCGTTTCCGATGATTCGTGCGATACGAGCTTTATCCCACACATCCGTTCTCTCACTGTAGGGGATCTTCCTCTCAGTCAGCAGCTCGGCAATACTTTGGAGGGATGCGCCGTTGATGTAGGCGCTGAATATCTCACGGATGACCGCAGCTTCATCCTGTGCGATGACTGTCCTCCCATTTCTCATGGTGTAACCGTATGGGATATAGCGTATCTTTTTCATGGCGAGGTTCCTCTCTGTCAGAGCATTTCAGTGAATCTCAGCCCGCCGATGAGGGTGACTGTCATTTCATCTCGGTGGCTGATACTGATGGCCTGAACGATCTCAGTAAACAGCTTCTCATCGAAGCGGTCCAGTGGTTCCTCGAGCTCTTCCAGCAGCTTTTTCAGCCGCGTCAGTTCCTCTATCATATGGGTAATGCCCGAGGAGAATTCACATTGGCGCTCCCGCTTGAGCTGGCGCAGTTGGTCGTTAATCTCCCGCACCTGAGCTTTGTGGACCTCATCTTTGAGGTATCCCTTTGCATGGAGCTGCTCCACCATCACCAACTTGGCGTTCAGATCTGCAATGTTCCGGCTGAGCTCCCTTGCGGCCGTGTTTTTCTGCTTTCGCTTCAGCTCGGCGGATTCCAGACGGAGTAGCGTCTGACCCATGATGTCGTATTCAGAAAACCGAAGCTTATTGACCATGGCGACGAAGGCATCGTAGATTCTCTCCTCGCTGTAGTAGTTTGAGCTGCACTGGGTACGATCCTGAATGTGTTTGGAGCATCCCCACTTTACTGCCCCGGAAACCTGCCTCCTGCGAAAATACGAGCCGCACTCAGAACACTGAATGCGGCTCGTAAGAGGGTAGATATTTTGCGTTGTGGATTTCCCAAAGATATCCTGACGCTTTTTCAAGAGGAGCTGGACCTTGTCAAAGGTATCTCGGTCAATAAGAGGAGCGTGGGTCATGGAGGCGTAGAACATATCCTCCTGACCTCGATTTCGGAACTGTTTGAAGGGGACTGTGGTGTCGCGGTAGGTTTTCTGATATTTGCAATCGCCGCAATACCGCTCATTTCCAAGGATGTATGCCACCTTGGTGGAGCGCCAGGTGGATTTCCCGGTTTTGGTTTTGATGCCGCGGCTGTTGAGATCCCGGGCGATCTCCGATGTAGACTGGCCGCTCAGGTAGTTTTCGAACATCATGCGGACGATGGCCGCCTCCGGTTCATAGACCACCAGCGCCTTATCCACCAGCCGGAAGCCGTAAGGAGCGTTGCTGTCCACATATTCCCCAGACTGCATCCGCTTCACGATGGAAAGCCGCTGGTTCTGGGAAATTGCCTTAGACTCCTCCTGTGCGATGGCAGAGAAGGTATTGAGCAGCATCTCATCTCCGAGGGCCAGAGTGTAGATTCCCTCTTTCTCAAACTGCACCCCCACGCCGAGCAATTTCAGCTTCCGGACATATTCCAGAGACTCCTTGGCGTTTCGGGCGAAGCGGGAGACGGATTTGGTGACGATCAGGTCAATTTGGTGCTGTTCGCACATCTTGATCATTCGCTGGAATTCGGTGCGGTTCTGTGCGTTCATGCCAGAGAGCCCTTCGTCAGCGAATATTTCCACCAGTTCCCACTCTTTTTTCCTCTGAATGAGGCTGGTATAGACCCGGATCTGGTTGGCGTAGGAGTTCTGCTGATCAGCCGAATTGGAAGATACCCGGCAATAGGCGGCGACTCGAACTTTGCGGATTCCCTGCCTGGTGATGGGCGAGATGAGTTTGACCTGCGGCATCAGCAGAATCCCCTTTCTGGCTGAATTTTGGATTGTACTACATTTTGGTACAATCCACTTTTCCGGTTCAAGCAACATTATATTCAACGACAAGACAAAGTCTATTGAAAGAACCGTTGGAATGTCAAAATCTACATAGTCAACATGACACGATGCCTTGTTTGCATCATTTTGGGCGGTTTGACTCTAACCTCTTAATCTGCGATGACGAGATCGGAGCCGGTGAGTTTCTGGTAGTAGCGCTTTGCTCGCTCGTACTCGGCCAGAGTAATCACGCCACCTTCTCGCATCGACTTCAGCACGGCTACGATAAACAGATAATTGGCACTCTTGGTCTGCGACATAGTGATCATGGTGCGATCCCTCCCAATGATGAATATGAATTGATACCACAAAAATAGGGGTCACCCGCTTTGGTTGTGGAAGCCTCGGCTTTCCTACTACATGATGGGCGACCCCCATTGCTTCTGATATCAAGACAATTGAATGTCTTTATTTTGCCTGTATTCGACACTACTTCCCCAGGCCAGGGCGGACATCTAAACTGCGGCGGGCGCCGCACTCCGGGAATCGAACCCCTCCGAGGATCTCTCCGAGCTGCCCCCATTGCTTGAGACTGTGGCTGGGCAGGGGTACCATTGTAGGCGGATGAGGTCTTGACGAAACAGACTGCCACGCCTGCTTTTGGATCGGTGGACCCGCTGGGCACCTTATTGGCCGTCATTGATAGAAGAGAAAGAGGGCTTTGCCCCTTTCTCCCCTACAGGTGGTCATCGCGCACCGTCCGCATCGCTCGCTCATCCGCTGATGTTATTTAGCTGCCGGATATTCAGTTGAAAAGGTTCAATGAAGGCGTCCGAAGAACCCCTTCACTTTACAACGGACATTTTTTCAGCAAATCACAACCATCACCCAAAAATATTTTTCGCTTTTTTCTGAATGAGTCGGATTGCATTCTGGACGCTCTGATAACTGACTCCCATTTGATCCGCATAAGCCTTGTAACTGATCCCATTCAGAATGCAAGCCTGGTAAATTCCATATTGGGTAGGAGTCAGGCTCTCTCGCAGTCTTTGTTCCAGCAGCTTCGTGGAGATTTCTTCTGTGTAATCGACCGTATCAGCCAACCAGTTGGAGTCTGTCACATCTTCAGGGAGCACATCCAGCGATAGAATCGTTGGTTTGGATATGCCGTCTCTATCCGCTTCCTGATCCAGTGACATTGCTCGACGGAACCGCTTTTCCTCCGAACGCAACACCTGCATCACAGTGCGCTCCACCTCTGTTACCTCGCCAGTAGCCTTGATCCGCACCATGCACTTGCCGTCCTCCGTTGTCCAGAGGTCATAGTCGAACTCGACTGGGGTTTTCGGGATTCCTTTCATTGCTTCGTCCTTTCCGCTGGTGCGAAGCAGCGGAATGACGAGGCAACAAAAAGAGCCGCATGACGGTGAGCGTGTAATTCCATACCGATAAATCAGGTGTTTCCATTTTGGAAACATCTGATCATGCGGCATTAGGAAGACTCACCAGTCAGCGGCTCCACAGCACAGCTATCAATATTTATTTGTTAATCTCTGCCCTTATCGGTCTTGATAAAAGCGAAGTTTTAACCGTCTCATACTGAGGACATTAAAGACGGTCTCCTGTCCACAGCGTTTGCACTTTGCTTGGACATGGCCTCTGGTGTCCTCAAATACAGCGATTGAATTGTGTCCACAGAAGGGACATTTCACCATCCTTGTTTTTTGGTTTGCGATGGCATGACGCGCTTTTCGGATCTTCTCCATCATTTCCTCAGACGGCTCAGAGATGCGGATATTCTTTTTCATGCCCACACCTCCAAGGGATCTGAATATTCCCGGTACGGACGATCCTCAATGTAACCGAGATGTCTCAGCCGGATTACAGCCGCCGACTTCGACACGGCAAACTGCCTACACAAAAGAGACAGTGATAACTTGTCACGATATGCGAACACCCCCTCGTAATTGATTAACTTCTTGCCACCGGCAAAATACCACATGGCAAGATCAATTTCTTTTTGCGGCATAAGGATGGCCGCGCCAAGGACATTAGCCTGCCATTCATTCCAGTCCTCGCGAGTCTTTAAGTCGCGGAGCGAATACACTGTCCGTGCCGAGTATTTCTTTGCATAGGCTGACTGCGCAGTTTCACTTTCCATCTGGAACAAAATCTGATGTGCGCACTCATGGGCAAGGGTAAAGCGTCTCTTGCCGCAGAGCTTTTGGACTTGTCCGGGTTGAATAAAGCTGGTGTCCATCAGAATTTGATTTTTCCTGAGTGGGATGGTTCGCTTCACGCCCATCTCTTCCGTGATATACTCGGTATCCGCATAGGCGGTCAGACCACAGATGCTTCCATCCGGGGAAAGATGGGCAAACGACACTTCCAAGCCAAGGTATTCCTTGGCGAACTGGTCAATCGGTGTCCCTCGTGCCATTCGTCGGATGTCCTTGGTTTCGCTGCCGAAAAAGAACTCATTGAAATCCTTGGTTACGGCTACTGCAATTTCTTCGATTTTCTTCTGGGATAAGATCATCGTTAGGTCTCCTTTGCTTCAACAAACCACTTGCTGCCCTCCTGAAACAGATAGGATTCTCTGCCACGGATCAGCACCGTATAGCGAATGCCGCCGCCACCCACCTTTTTGGAAGAGGCACGGCACTTATAGAGTACCTGATCGATCTGAAAAATTAGGCCGTTTTTCCACCGGATGAAGCGCGGATGGAATACGCCCTCCTGATCCACATCCAGATTGACCGAGACATAGGCTTTCCTGCAGTGTGCACTCATGTTTCTCACTCCTTGCTACACATAACGGGCACCGGCAACTTTCTCGTTGCCCGGTGTCCGTTACCAATTTCAGTCCAAACGAAAACGAACATCACATTTTGGTCTGCGCACTCTTGACGGGACACGCAAACCGATATACAATAAATGCGTAAAGCGATTGCGTATTATCATTATATGTAAACGGATTGCTTGTGTCAAGCACTTTTAGGCGGAAAACGCAAATAGATTGCATATTATCACGCTTACAGGTAGGAGGATATACTATGAGGTTCGGAGAAAAGCTCCGCGTACTGCGCAAGGAAAAGGGACTTACTCAGGCGGAACTTGCGAAACTGGCGGGAGTAGGACTCAAGACGATCACCAACTATGAAAAGGGCAGCACATACCCCCAGAACCGCGAGGTGTATGGCATTCTTGCCCGGATTCTCGGCTGCGATGCAGACTATCTGCACAACGAGGGCGACGATTTCATCGCAATGGCGGGGCAGCAATATGGCTATCGGGGCAAGAAGGGCGCCGAGCGACTGCTAAAAGAAGTAAGGGTAGCCTTTTCCGGAGGCGAGATGGCAGAAGAAGATATGGATGAGATGATGCTTGCCATTCAGGAAGCCTATATCGATGCGAAGAAGCGAAACAAGAAATACACGCCCCAAAAGTATCTGAAACAGCAGGAAGGAACGAAGTAAGCCCGCTCTATGGGACTTTTCATCTGTTATATTGAAACAGTACCATTCTGCCCGGAAGGGGTGATACCACTATGCTGATTCGAGCGGAGGAAGCCATTCAAAAAGCCAACCGTATTGTGCGGCAATGCGGCACGAGAAATGCTGACCGGATCGCAAGGGAGCTGGGGCTGATCGTCATGTCTCGTGATTTCTCCCGTCAAAAAGGCGCATACATGGTCATTGAACGAAACCGCTATATCTTTATCAATAAACATCTCGACCCCGTGATGCACGACATTGTTCTGCTCCATGAGATCGGCCATGACCGCCTCCACCGTAAAGATGCAATCCGTGCCGGCGGACTGCAGGAATTCAATATCTTTGACATGAGAGACAAGCGCATGGAATACGAGGCAAATATGTTTGCCGCACAGATCGCCCTTCCAGACGAGGAAATTCTGGAATACATATACGGCGGCTACGATGTGGGCCAGATTGCGCGGGCAATGTCTTCGGACATCAATTTGGTGGCGCTCAAGGTCTCAGAGCTGAACACGAGGGGGTATCGCTTCCGTGAACAGGAACACCGAAGCGATTTCTTAAAATGAACGAGATGGTTTTGCCGGGACAAGCGAAAAGGAGAAAATCAAGATGAAATATTTGCTGTATCGTTCCTTCGGGAATCTGGACAAGGATGTGAAGAAGCACGAGCTGGTGGCTGTGGAGTATGGAAAAGACATCTACGATGTGACCGACGCACTCATCAAGGCAGCTGCGGATGACCTTGCCGGTCTGTCGGAATACGAAAAGTATGAGACCGCCGCCTTCGCTCCGGAGCGGACAAAGGATTTCCGTAAGACCAAGCGGTACGCCTACGAGATGACCGGCATTGTCTATCCTACCCATGCTGACAAGAATATTCTCATTGACTTTGGAATCGTGGAGGAAGCGGAATGAGCAGAGAGGAACCCTATTATATCCCGATGCCGGAGATATACGGGCGAAGAAAACTGAACGCCCTCTATCGGGAGATCCCGCTGAAGGACGCCACTTCCCGGCTCCTGCGGAAGTATTTTAATGCCGCCGCCAATCTGTACGGCATTATCCCCCTGCACAAGCTCTATGGGATCATCGCCTCCCAGAATAAATCCCTTGTAACCAGGGAGGAGTTTCTGGCCTTTGCCGAAATCGCGCGGCATGAGTGTGAGGACTACTACATCCTCGGCAAGTCTGAACTCTATTACGACGGCCCCGAAACGGAGCTGATGGAATATGAGGTCATCGACGTGCAGCTGATCGACGAGGATCTTGATCCCTATCACGAGGTCTTACGGGGCCATCAGGGAAAACCCTACTATGTGCCGGACAAAAAGGAGCTTCTGGCCTACGACAATCCCTTCTACTGGGAGAACACCCCAGAAGCGGAAGCATTCCGCACCTTCCTCCTGACCAAAACCACCGTGCCGGAGGACAAGATGGAAGCGGTTTTCGTAGACATCTACTATGGCCTCCACTGCATGAACGCCGGATTGGAGGATGTGCTGAACCGGTTGGATGAGATTGGCGTGGAGTTCCGCCGCAAAGTGGATGTAGGCGATTTTGCCGAGGTCTATACCCCCTTTCACAACCATGTGCGGATGCAATGCAACCGAGGGCATACTCCTGATGAACTTTTTGCCTTACTTCCCCCGGAAGAACGCATCCCCAAATCCCTTTCCTTTGGTCCGAACATCCGTCAGGCCATTGCGGACGGAACCATGAATCCCGAAGAGTTGCGGCAGGGGATCTTGACGATGGATATGCCAAGTGAAGAACTGCGTATGAGTTTATTGAAAGAGATTGCAGCGGCTCAAACTGCTGCTAAGCCGAAGAAGGTGGGGCGGAATGATCCCTGTCCCTGCGGCAGCGGTAAGAAGTTCAAAAAGTGCTGCGGACGGTGAGCATATGAAAATCAAGCTGCAAACAGTCATAGACGCAATCGAACAGGCCAGCGATGCCTACACGATGCTCTACGACACCAAAACCAACGAAACGGTTTATCTGCCCGATGCGTGGGTCACTGGTGAGACCGACGAGGCGCTTGCCGCTCTGGTTGAGAACGAACCGAAGCGGTTCCTGCATTTTCCGACAAAATATGATATCCACGAATACAGCATCATGGACTCCTTTGTGGACTACCTCCCGCCGGGAAGGATGAAAAACGAACTCGGCGCAGCGATCCGGGGCAGGGGTGCATTCCGGCGCTTCAAGCAGACCATCCGCTTCCACGGCATCGAGCAGCTGTGGTACGACTATCAGGCGGATGCCTACCGGGAGCTGGCAGAGCGCTGGTGCCGGGACAACGATGTGGAGTACGAATAAATTGGAAGCTGTATCAAGAGCAGAAAAGAGGTTCCGGATGAAAAACATTCTCATTATCCAAGGGGGCGGCAGACCCAACGGAAATACTGCCCAGTTGGTGGAACACTTTGCCCGTGGTGCGAAAGAAGCGGGGCATACCGTAGAAGTTATTTCACTGAGAAAACAGGAAGTAAAGGGCTGCATGGGATGCAACGCCTGTCGGTATGGAAAGCCTTGCGTACAGAAGGACAGCTTCAACGAGCTTGTTCCCAAAATTAAGGATGCAGACTGCATTGTCTTTGCCTCACCCTTACTGTTCTGGACGATTTCCGCTCAGCTAAAGGCGCTGATCGAGCGCTTTTATTGCATCGCAGAGGAAGATCCCAACCCGCCGTTGGGACGGTATGAGAAATACCCCTCCAAAGACTGCGCCTTGCTGATGACCTCCGCTGACAATTTCTTCTGGACATTTGAGCAAGCGGTTTCTTACTATCAGTTTACCCTTGTCAACTACATCGGATTCCATGACAGAGGGATGCTATTGGCCGGAGGCTGCGGCGACACCAACGGCAAGCCACAGATTGACAAGACCGACCATCTGCAAGAGGCATATGAATTTGGAAAACACATCTATTGAGCAATGCAGCGGGAGGTTTGCAGAATGAATCGGGGACAGTTCAAGCAATATATTCTTGAAACCTATCCCTGTGAGGCAAACCACCCGTGGATAAAATACCCCAACAACGAGGTTTTCCGGCATCCGGGCAACCGCAAATGGTTTGCCCTTGTGATGGATGTTCCCAAAAACAAGCTGGGTCTGGCAGGCTCGGATGTTATTGATGTGGTAAACCTCAAATGCGACCCGATCCTCATCGGCTCACTGCGGAAAGAACCCGGCATCTTTCCGGCTTACCACATGAACAAGGCAAACTGGATCTCGGTTGCCTTAGACGGCAGTGTGCCGGACGAACTGATCAAAATGCTGCTGGATATGAGCTATGGCGCAACAGCGCCCAAGAGGAAAAAGAAAGCCAAGAAAAGCTGATGCCGCTGAAAGGAGGCGTACCGAAGCATGAAGCAGCGCACTTACATCGCAATCGACCTCAATAATGCCGAGGAAAAAGAAATGCCGATATCATTTGGAAGTACCTGAAACAAATGAGGAATTCAAATAAATATCGGCATTTTAAATCACATTAGACCGTAAAGCTGCCGAATCACATCTTCATTGTCAGCATATTTAAACTTTTCGTCGCTCTTAAATACAGAGTTTTCTTTTGCGGAGATTTTATCAACGGCTTTACGTTTCATGTCGGTAGTGGCCCTGGCATAAATCAAAGATGTCTCCAGCTGAGAATGGCCGAGCCATTGGGAAACAAGCTCCAGCGGCATACCTGCCATATACAGGTGCATAGCGCGGGTGTGCCTAAATAAATGGGGGTGTACATGGGGAATGGTCGAGTTGAGTTTCTGTGCCATGATTCCATATTTTTTAATAAAAGTCTGCGCAGTATCACAGGACATTTGCGAGCAGACCCCTCTTCGCTTTGTATAGAACAAGTAATCATCATAGGTGCTGCTTTTATGATAGTGTCTGCAATACCGTTCAAACTTCGGAATCAACTCTTCCGAGATTGGAGTTATCCGAAATTTATTCCCCTTGCCAATGATGTGCAGTTCAGCTGTCCCATTCTGTACGAAAAAGTCTTTAAGTTTTAAGCTCAGAATTTCCTGAATTCTGCAGCCGCTGTCATAAAGCAGGTACATAAAAAGACTGTCCCTGATTCCAATCGCTTTACTCGTATCCGGTTGCGAAAGAATAAGCTTCGTCTCTTGAATGGTTAAAAATTTGATTGTGTCTTCGGAAGCGTTGGGGATTTCCGCTATTTTTTGAATGGCCGACAGTTCGGATATCATCAGAATATTTTCATCCATAAGAAACCGGCAAAACCGTTTTATGTGTCTCAGCCGCAAGTTTGCTGTAGACGCTTTATTTCCACGCTCCTCTATCAGCCAGTCCAAAAAGAAAAGAATGTTTTTCTGGCTAAAGTCCTCTACTGTAACGTTATACAGCGATTTTGAGTGCTTTTTGCATAAAAACACCAAGTAAATATTTAGTGTATAGCGATACGCTTCAACGGTGTTGGGACTCTTTTTCCTTAGGACAGGCATATCCTCTGTTAAAAACTTACGAATCTTTTCAAACAGAACCGGATCTTTAATCTTCTTCATCAGATCCCTCCTCTGTCTGGTATATATCGTTCAGCATCTTCCAATCGATTCCGGGCGAGGATTTTAATCTTTCCGGCAAAAGGTGTATATAGTATAGGGTTTCTTCTAAGCTGACATGTCCCATATAAGTGCTGAGATATGGCATGAGCGCCATAACATCCCGGCCTTCATCGATCCAGCGCATCAGCGTTCGAGTGGCAAAGTTGTGCCGCAGGTCATATGGTCTGGGATTATTTCCTCTGGAGAAAAGAGTGCTCTTCCTCCATGCTTTGGAAAAATGCCATTGTGCCCAGCGCGTTGGAATTTGTCCGCCGTCCGGATACTGAAAAAACCATTCACGCTTGCCCGTAAGACCGTTATAAACAGTACACAGATCTCGCATATCATCAGACACAATAATATGGCGATCTTTGCCCCGCTTACTCTTTCGGATAAAAATATCGCCTGTTTTCAGATCAATATCCTCTGTTTTAAGGTTGAACGGCTCGCCGGGTCGCATACCACAGCATAGTTCTAATCTGAACACGACCGGAAGAATCAGTTCCGGGTGATATTCTTGGCGGTCTATTCTGTTCGTTAAAGAGTCAATCGAATCAAAAAGCTGTACCAACTCTTCATCGGTAAAAATGTATGGCAGATACCGCTGTGCCTTGACATTGTACTCTGAAGGCGGTATATATGCCTTTTTCCCAATCGCGTTCAAAAATCGGGCAAAGTGCCTGATATTGATAATTGCAATCCGGCGGGTACTATCAGCGTTAAAGTTCTTCGTCAGCAGCCAATGGTCAAGCATCTCCTTTGTAATTTCCGTAGCATCAGGATAGGAATCTGCACAAAATTCGATGAAAGGCAAGATATGGGACATGTAGGTCCTTTGTTTATATCCTAACGATACCTTGATATCGAGCATTTCATGATATGCGGCAGTTAATTCCTGTTTAAAGCTCACTCCTGATCACCGCCTTTTCCTGCTTCGCGGCGAACACCCGGAAAATGAGAGGCATATACACCCTTTGTAATTGGTACTCCTGAGAAATCGGAGGAACATAGAGATGTTTGTGTTTTATTGAAACTGAGGTACGCTTTGTCGGCACTCATGTCGCTGTGGCCAAGCATCTGAGAGATGGATGTCACCGGGACTTCGGCCATGGCGAGCTCAGTGCCGAATGCTCGCCGCAGGCTGTGAAATGACCGATAGTCTATCTTCTCAACAGATGCCAGGCGGCAATATTTATCTATCATATAGTCCAAGGGGCTGGTGCTTTTTATTGCCGTATACGGTGGGTATGCCCGCAGAAAAACATGGACATCTTCGCACTTTGGCCGTTCTTCCAAAATATATTCCGCAATGGCATTGAGAGTTCTTCCGTTTAGCGGAGCAGAAATCGGCGTCCCAGTTTTCTTTTGCACAATACGCAATTCCTGTTTTTTTCAGTCGATATTATGCAGCTTCAAATTCCTGATATCAACACAGCGAAGCCCGGAATTAAATGCAAGCAGAATGATTGCCGCGTCCCGTTTCGGCGTTTTAGAATGAGATCCTATCACATCCATCACGGCGGCGATATCGTCTTGTGTGAATGGAGCAATCATGCGGTTTGGAGGAGACTGAGGCCTGAAAATGCTGAGGTCAACACTTATCTCGGCCAGCTGATGATCATTCAGATACTGTGTAATATACCGTAACGCACGCATCGTACAGGTCATATTATTAGGATTCTTTTTCGCAGCCTCTGGGATAAAATCAAGAAAATCCCGGTCTGTTGCTTGTTCGATACTGGAATGGCGTTTCTCGAAAAAGCAAAAGAATTGACGCATAATGATTGCAAGCTTATATTGAGAGCCCTCTGTCAATCCACTTGCTTTCAAAATGGAATCAACGAGTTCTTGATATTCTTTGCCGGGCTTGTAATACTTTGTGTCTTTTACTATGGAAAAATCGACTTTCCCAGTATCCACATAAGAGCGGATGCGAAAAGCTGCTGTTACAAATGCCCTGTAAAATTTCCTGCTTATTTCTCCGTGTTCATATCGGATTCGTTGTAGTTCACACAGGCTACTCAAAAGCTCATAAGAGCAGATGTCTGTGTCATGCGTGTGGTGCCAAACGACAATGCGACGGTAGACACTCCAACGTATACATTTTAGACTGTATTCGCTGACTCCCCGCTGGCGCATAGCCTCCAGCACTCCGTTTACTGCATCTTCTATCCTTTGCAAAGCATACACCCCCTATTATATTTGGTGTTCCAAGTATAACAGGTAATGCCGATATTTACTTGAATTCCTCTTGTATTTCAACCTTTTCTAAATTATATCGGCATTTCTTTTTCCTCGGCATTATTGAGAAAAAGCCGAATTCGGCTTTTTTTGAAGAGTTTCTACGCTTCGGTGGAATGCCGGGAGCGCGGGCTTGACCCCATGGACACCAATCTTGTTGTGGCGGATGAAAGCCGCACTGACAAGACCATCTGCCTTGCCGTCACCCCAAGCCTCAAAAGCTATGGCATTTCCGGCCGGGGGCGGCTCTTTGAGGTCAGGCAGCGGGTCAGGGAGGCCAACGCCGGACGGCGGCACGACGCTCCGGGCAGAGTGCTGGAGGGCAAGTCACACTTCATCTCTGAGCTGCAACAAAACCCGAAGCTGGAAATCGACTTCATCATCGCCCCGCCCCGCATGGCCTACTACATGGAATACAGCACAAAGATCTACGAGGTCTACCTGAAATACATCGCCCCGGAGGACATCGTGGTCTACTCCATCGACGAGGTATTCATGGATGTGACCGACTACCTGAATACCTACAAGCTGTCTGCCCATGACCTTGCCATGAAGATCATACTGGATGTCATTGAGACAACAGGCATCACGGCCACGGCGGGGATCGGCACCAACCTCTTTCTCTGTAAGGTGGCCATGGATATTGTGGCGAAGCATATCCCAGCGGATGAAAACGGGGTACGCATCGCCCAGCTGGACGAGATGACCTACCGGCAGACCATGTGGTCGCATCAGCCTCTCACCGACTTCTGGCGGGTAGGCCGTGGCTATGCAAAGAAGCTGGAAGAGCATGGGATGTTCACCATGGGCGATGTGGCGCGGATGTCCGAGCGCAACGAGGACCTACTGTATCAACTCTTTGGGAAAAATGCGGAGTTGCTCATCGACCATGCGTGGGGCTGGGAGCCGGCCACCATTGAGGCGATCAAGGCATACAGGCCAAGCTCCAACAGCTTAGGCTCCGGGCAGGTGCTTCACTGTCCCTACAATGCGGAGAAGGCACGGCTTGTCCTGCGGGAGATGGCCGATATGCTCTCGCTGGATCTGGTGGACAAGGGGCTTGTCACCGATCAGCTGGTGGTGACGGTGGGCTATGACATCGAAAACCTCACCGACCCGGCCAGAAAAGCAAAGTACCACGGTGCGGTTGTGAAGGATCATTACGGACGCCAGATCCCCAAACACGCCCATGGCACCATCAATCTGGACGGACACACATCATCTACACGCAAAATAATGTGCGCTGCGGCAGAGTTGTTTGATTGCATTGTAGGCAAAAACCTTCTCATCCGAAGGCTGAATGTGGTGGCGAACCATGTCCTTCCGAAAGAGTCTGCGCCGGTGAAAAACGGGGGCTTTGAACAGCTCGACCTGTTTACCGACTATGCCGCACAACAGGCGCAGCAGGAACGGGAAAAGCAGGAATTGGAGCGGGAGCAGAAAATGCAGACGGCTATGCTGACCATCAAGAAGAAGTTCGGCAAGAATGCGATCCTCCGGGGAATGAATTTGGAAGAAGGGGCAACGGCCAAGGACAGGAACGGGCAGATTGGAGGGCATAGGGCGTGAAAATTGCCACATGGAATGTGGAGCGGCTCAGGCACAAAAAACAGCTCGACCAGATACAAGGCTTATGTGATGGCATCCATGCCGACATCCTTGTGCTGACCGAGACAGACAAGCGGCTGCATCCCGATTATGCCTTCTGCTGCGAGACCACATCATTGATGGGAGATAAGACCATTCCCTATGCCGTCACAGAAAATCGCGTCTCGCTTTACACCAACTATCCCGTTGTTCGGCTGCATCAAACCTATGATTCGCGTACCGCCCTCTGTGCTGAGCTAAAGACGGAAAAAGGGAATCTGCTGGTGTATGGGACAATCATAGGTACGCTGGGCAATCGTCATTCTTCCTTCATGGAACAACTGCACCGGCAGTGTGATGACATTCGCCGCCTGTCCGAATTGGGCGATGGGATATGTGTCTGCGGAGATTTTAACTGCTCCTTCTCGGATAACTACTGTTTCACACAGGCCGCAAGGACAACGCTTCTGGATTTGTTTCGTGATACAGGATTGACCCTTTTGACCGAAAGACAGACAGAGTGCATTGACCACATTGCCGTGTCAAGCAGTATGGTTACCACCAAACGGCCAGTTCTGGAAGAATGGAATGTGGACAAGCGTTTATCCGACCACAAGGGAATTGTGGTCACCTTTTGAGGGGGGCAAAAATCATGAAAACACAGTATGATGACATCATCCATCTGCCCCATCATGTCTCCAAAACAAGGCCGCAGATGTCCATGCTGGACAGAGCGGCACAGTTTTCCCCCTTCGCCGCTCTCACCGGCTACGAGGATGCCATCCAGGAAACCGGACGGCTGACAGATACAAAAGTGGAGATTGGGGAGGAAGTGCGGGAGGAGCTGGACCGGAAACAGCAGTACCTTCAGGACATCATAGCAGACCGACCGGAGATCACCATTACCTACTTCGTCCCGGATGAGAGGAAGGCCGGAGGCTCCTATACATCCCACACCGGCAGTCTGAAACGGATTGACTATTATGAGCGAGTATTTGTTCTGACCGATGGGACGAAAATCCCACTGGATGAGATCGCCGATATCGAGAGTGAATGCTTTCGAGGAATTTTGTGATTACTGCTTTCCCTGCGACCAAACCGAAGAAGAGTCCTCCTATATGGCTGGGAATTTCTGTTCTTTGGCACCAGTATCGATGCGGTGGAGACTACAAGGCATTCGGGCATCGGGGCGGATCGTGTTGTAAACTATTACTGCGGCAGCGCCAGGACAGCTCGACCATGAGGTCTTGCGTGAAGCCATCTGCACTGTTCGAGTCAGTGCGCCGCTGGATGCAGATTGAAAAAAACGATTGATTGGTGCGTGCTATCAAAAGCGCAGTCAATCAATACTGCCTTACCTGATACTCGATTTTTCTATCTTTGCTGAAAGTTATCCGCGTAAACAGTTCTTTAGAATTATACCTCGTTCTTTGGATTCTGTATGAATCAGGCCATCACCACTATACTATTCTTTAGAACAAAAGCGAGTTCTAAAGGAGGCGGTGGCAGGATGGATGCAAGAGCAGTTGGACAAAGAATCAAGGCTGCAAGGGAGAAAAAGAACATGACACAAGAAGATCTTGCCGCCTGCATTGACATTAGCCCGACCCATGTGAGCGTGATTGAACGCGGAACCAAGATTCCGAGGATGGACACTTTCGTAGCGATTGCAAATGTGCTTGGCGTATCTGCGGATGACCTTCTGGTGGATGTGGTGGATCGAGCGACTGCCGGAGTTGCTTCGGAGCTTTCTGCCGCCATCGAGGCGCTCCCTCACGAAGAAAGGATGCGGGTCTTAAAAGTAGTGTCTGTATTGGTAGATAGATGAGTGTGGAAGAGCTTTCGGCTCTTCCACGCTTTTTCTTTTTCCTCTGTCAAAATGTGAGTGATTTCGACATTCTTATGATGTTATACTTGCGCCAAAGAACAAGAGAAAAGTCTAAAGACGGAGGAATATCCATGAAAAACTTTGAAGAGATTATTGCGAAAATTGCCAGGGAGAACGGAACCACGCCAGAAAATGTACTCCGTGAAATGCAGTTGGCTATTGATCATGCTTACGATCACCATGACAAGGAGGCGCAAAAGTTATGGGATATGATGTCATTCAAAAGCGACAGACCGACACCGGAAGAGTTCATCTTTCAGGTGGCAATGATGCTGGATAAAAACGGATCATTACATTAAATTGGATGCTCTGACCATGTTGTAGCGGGTTTCCCTCTGCTATCTTCTCGGTGGCTTTATAGCCTTAGTCATTGAACAAGGCATCGTATTCCTTAATTCGATCTATCCAATCCAGTTCCCTTTGCCGCTTTGCATTATCATCTATGACAATCGCCTCGGGATAAACCTTCAGGATTGCCTCCTTCATCTTGCGCTGTTCCGCCTTTGTGGTAGGAATCCGTTTCTTGCCGCCATACCAGGTTTTCTTCAGCTTTTGCGTCACATCGAAGGCCGGCGCAGGAGCCTTTTTCTTTTTTCCAAACATCAATGCACCTCATCAATCCATGCTGCCATCGCCTTTGTTACCTCCAAACTCGCAGCCGTATTGATGACCGTGGCCATAGTACCATCGTCCATAGCGATACCCATAGTGGGGAGGGCAGTTGGCGCAGTCCCCGTTACAATGTCCGTTATGCTGGTGTCGTTCGCTGTGCCGGGAAACTGCATTGATTCCGGCAATCGCAGCGAATAGCGTTCCCCAAAAGCCCAATCGAGGTGCTGCGGATTCCTGATAAGATATGTCCTCGTAGATGGGCTCATTGTGAAGTTCCAGATGATGCTTTTTCGCAATCTTCAAATATGTATCGTCTGGGAGTACATCATACAACTCCTCAGCTTGATTGGCATCAAATGTCCCTTGGGCGGTCAGCGACATTTTTTCAATGAGGGATTCCGAAATTCCAAAATCGAGCCACTCCATGATTTGCTGCGGAGCGAACCGCACCTTGCCCTGTAACGATTTCTCAATCAGAGTCTCGATAGTTGCCTGGTCAAGATAATCCCTCAAAATATCAAGCTGCTCAGCGTCAAAGCATCCCGTGACTTTCATTACCATCGTTTTGAAGGTCTCTTCATCTGCGCAGTCAACCAACTCCATAATCGTTGCCGGTGCATATTGGTCGCTCGTAGCCTTTTTCAGAAGTGTCTGGAATACTTCATCATCCATGCAGCCGGTGAGGGTATCCAACGCTTCATCGGAAAGTGTTCCTTGGACGGAGGAAACGACACGCTTCATCGTCGCTGTATCCACGCAGCAATTCAAATCCTCAATATTCTCGACTTGAAAGGTGACACCGGCATCCAAGGCTCTGTTTATCAGCCGACTTGCGGCCTTTTCATCACACAATTCCATAGCTACTTCGGTGACTTCAGCCGGGGAGCCATAGGAGGTGAGGGCGGAAAGCCGTCGAATCTGTGTACTCGTCGCCCAGTCATAGAACTTTTCGTAATATTCATCCCAAGTCATTTCCGCACCTCACATTCTGATTATCGAATCTCCCAGACGAAAGTGGCTGTGTCGCTTACATCAATGTCATCCGGTTCGATGTCCATATCGGCCATGGCTCCCATCGGCATCGCCAAGCACTTTTCATCAAGCATATATTCAGTGCGTGAGACAACATTGAGTTCGCCCCAATTATAGTCGATGGCGAGCAGATCTCCCAGCGCCACATTCGAGGCTTCGCAAAGAATTTCCGCTTTTTCCCGTGCGTTGATCGTTGCGGATTTCAAAAGCTTCTTGTTGACCGCAGACGGGTCTTTTACTGTGAAGGCGATGGACAGCTCTGGTTTGGCAAGACATTTTGAGATTGCGGAAAGGGACTGCGCCAGCCGCCTTGTGTCGAAATCAAATTCAACTTTGAGCCGGTGATTGCAGATATATCCGTTGAATACGCTTTTATAGTTGCCGTTTCTGTCTTTTACTCGTTCATAGTCTGTGCGAACATTGAAATTCACGGTTTTTACAGACTTCTTCTTAAATCCGACAGATTCCAGCGCCTTGTTTAGATAGTCAATCTGGAGTGCGGCCTGTTCCATCGCTTTTTCGTAGTTCGTATCCTGCGCTTCAAGGCTCATGGAGATGACGATGTAATCCGGCGGAGTGGAGACTCTGCCAACTCCTTTTACGGTTATCGTCCTTGACATCATCACACCTCTTTTCTGTTTTCCTTGTCACGCTCTGCTTTCCACCGTTCAAATTTCTCAACATTCTTGGGGTCGGAATAGAACTCCCTGCAAGATTGCAGCAGTGTACGGCAGAGGGCTTTCATTTCATATTCTGGGATTTGGCTAAAATCAATCAGGGGTTGTTCTTCGCTCATCATGACACCACCTTACAGGGACTTCATCACATCCAGCAAGTGCTGATGATTGTTATCGTATTCAATAGAAGCTCTACTTCAAAATTCGCAAAAGTGCATCAACGATTTCGTCGATATCGCCTTCTGTATTGTTCTTTCCTAACGACAATCGTATTGTTCCCTTTGCCAGTTCTGGCTCCAGTTTAATCGCCTGCAACACATGGGATATTTGTGTTTCTCTGCTATTGCAGGCTGAACCAGTAGAGACACAGATTCCCATCAAATCCAATCGGTGCAAGAGGGCTTCACCACTGTAGCCGGGGAAAGAGAGACTGATGTTCCCGGGGATATGTGCTGCGCTCCCATTTCTGGAAAATCGTACATTCGCATCTGACAAGCCCATGATTAGTTTGGTTTCCAGCCGAGTTAAATGCTCCGCTGTATCTTTCAGTCCATCTACACATTTTTTTAATGCAGCCGCCATACCTACAATAGATGCGATATTCTCTGTGCCCGCCCTCATGTGGTTTTCCTGACTGCCGCCACTTGCGTATGGAGCCAGCGGCGTCCCTTTTCGGACATACAGGAAGCCGATACCTTTGGGACCATGGAATTTGTGGGCGGAAGCAGAAAGCATATCTACACCAAGATCGTTCACATCTATTTTGATATGTCCAACCGCCTGAACAGCATCGGTATGAAACATTGCGCCAACGGAATGAGCAATGGCAGCTAACGCTGGAATGTCCTGAATGGAGCCTATCTCGTTGTTGGCGGCCATAATAGAAACCAGCCGAGTATCCGGTGCAATGTGTTCTGACAGCGTTGCGGTATTTACTTTGCCGGTAGAATCTACCGGCAGATAAAAAACGGGATAGCCCATTCTTTCAATATCAGCGCACGGACGCAAAATCGCATGGTGCTCAATGGCTGATGTTATAAATCCGTGTTTTTCCGGGTCGAGAAATGCAGTTCCCTTTATTGCCCAGTTGTTGCTTTCCGTACCACCTGAAGTGAAAAATATTTCGTCAGGTTGAGCGCCAATACACTGGGCAATGATTTCCCTCGATTCCCGCAGAGCTTTTTTGGGCGCTCTCGCAAATGAATAGGGCTGCGAAGCGTTTCCGTATTCTTCTAAAAGATATGGTTGCATCGCCTCAAACGCATCAATATCCAGTTGTGTTGTGGCTGCATTATCCGCATAGATAAAACGCTTCACAATCCCACCTCATTCAAATAATTTACAGCCTTCCTCTTTGAACTCCTCGATTTTATCAAGCAATTCCTCAACAGTACACCCAAGATATTCGGCAAGGCAATCCATACAGTAGAAATTCTCCATGTCTTCGCCCAATAGTTTTTTGTTAATACCGATGGTGTTCTTGTTAAGATTATTTTTACCGCAGATGATACAATCAATTTTCATAAGGAATCTCCTTCAGCGAGAAAGAAGGCACATCCTTACCCTTGAACTCCACATCGAGAATCCCAAGCTGCCGTTTGATGATTTTACGCATACGGACAGCAGGACGAAGGCAATATTGCTGGAATCCCTTTGGATTGATGTCCCGTGCGCTCCGCACATTCGGGAACAACAGCTTCAAATATGCTGTTGCAATGCGCTTTACGGCCTCCGTGTCACGGGTATCTGCCCTATCAGGAACATCAATAATTTGATCAACAATCGCTCTATAACTCACATCATTGCGAAGCTCGTGCAAAATGGTGCAGAAGTATTCTGAATTTAACGCCCAGCCGGACAGCTTCAAATCATCATTCATTCTTGGTATATCCCAACCCTTGATGAAACCATGGATTCGGTCTACCAATGCACTTTCTTGAAATAGTGAGGGCAGCTCGGAGAACATATTCTGCCACTCATCCATATTATCCTGTGCGATGTTACCCAGGAAGATGATGCCTGCATCAGATTTCCCCTCGTAGCCACCGATGTTAAACTGTCCATACTCCATATATCCCTGCATGATAGAGCGCATTTCGTTCACATCGCCAAACTGCACCAACTTTACCTCATCTATTGCGATAAAGTCGTGGCCGGTAACAAAGCCGGGAGTCTTCCGAGCGGTATCATAAAACATTTTTGCCCGAGTTACCTTTCCGCCATCTGTTAGAAGACCATATTTACTCACATGGCCAAATACATAGGACTTGCCAGTTCCTTTGGGTGCAAGCTCTATCAGATTGAGGCGTTTCTCCACAAAGGGAAGAATGCGTGTCAGCATGGAAAGCTTTTGTTCCTCACTTTCATACCCGCCCGCATTGTAATCTATGGCCCCTAACAGCACATCAATCCACTCGGAAGTTGTAAATTCATTCCGAACATCCTTGTAATAATCAAGGTCAATAGTATAAGGGCAGAAATTTGTAAATCCAGTAAGGCGAATTTTCCCTGGAATTTTAGGCTTCGCAGTGTCATCCGGGGGTCGATAGCCGAGCTCGACCACACCCCAGACCTCCTGCCCACTGATAAGCTCTCCACGATACTGATCCCATGTAGACACATCAATCATGGTTTCTTTATTTGTCAAACCGAAGTCGGGCAATGAAAAGGTGATTTCTCCGGTTTTTATGCTTATATCGACAGAAATCTTGGTCAGGAGTTTGACACGCTCGTTATCGTTAATGATTCTATCTTTGATTCTGACCCATTCTTCTTTATTCGGAAGATAGGTGCGGATAAAATCCGTAAGTTCGTCTATGTCCAGATTACCTTCATCATCAGCAAACTTTTTGAGCAGCCAGTCTCTCAAAAACGATGGCAGACCTAACGCAGAAAAGAAGTTGCTTTTCTTCAAATCCTTGTAGACGACCATTTCATCGAAACAATCCCGAAGTTTTTCGGTCACGAGTATCCCTCCTTACAGAATGTTCTTTTCGCTGCCGCTTTCTTTTTTCACTCGAAGTGGCAGGCCAGTGGCAACAGGCATTCCACCGGCAAATACATCTACGCTGTATGTCTTGGCACGACGAATTTCAGTCATTTCCTCAACAACATAGAAATTATCAGCAGTCGGTTTTGCTTCGTAGGTATGACCGTCTATTACGACGCTGACATCCACCAACTTTTCCGTAGAAAATACTTTAATGGCAGCTTTCTTGCGGAAACTAACGAAAATTTCGGGGATACCCGTAAATGTTGCAGTTGAATCAATCGGCATTATTTTAACTTCAACGGCATCGTTAAGATACGAAATCTCGATAATCGGTACGGTAACTTCCTCCAATGTTGCGCCGCCATGAACCTCAACATTCGCTTTCCGGCTTCCCTTAAAACGGTCATAATTGGCAAGCGCCCAGAAATCTTCCGCATCCGTGGCACTGTCCGGCCTCTCATCGACCTCACTTTTCGGACAACATCTCCCAGAGTGCTTCCCGCTTGATTGCATTTCCCATAGATTTTCGGTTCCGTGAATTACAGCAAGCCGACTGGCACCATGGTCTGCAATTAAGATGGCCTTTTGATAGTCGCCGTTTGTGAGGTTTGTTTTGATTTTCTTCAGGAGTTCATCAATCAGCTCCAGTTCACGAATCAAATGAATCGGGAGCTTACGATCCTCTCGACTATAATCATAGCCTTCCTCACCGTGATGCTTGATTTTATCTATCTTATCAACAGAGATGATGGGGAATCGATCTGTGGATAGGACATCCCAAAATTCCTTGTTCCGACTGGTGATGGATGGAAGCTCACATCTGCACACAGTAACTTTCGCCATGAGTTTAAGTGCATGACATCTGGACATGATATAGCCAAGATACTCCACGCCCATTGCATCTGTAAAATAAGTCTGGGTATCCGTTACATCAATTCCTTCTATCACAGAACTGCGTGGCGGGAGAATTCTGTTATAATCCCGATCGACTGCTTGCTTTTCGACAAGTGTCATGAAGTCCGGGAAAATCTTATTGACAACCTTCTGATATTTGTACTCCTGGAAATAGTTATCAAGCAGTTCACTTTTGAAATGGTACGCTGTCAGATACGCCCGAAGATCAGGATAAATTCGCTCCAATATATCAAGAAGTTCTGCTCTCCCGAAGTCCTCACTGTATCTATCCAACAGCTTGAAAATAAGCTCCTTTTCCTGAAGGGTATTGTCTGTCAGGTAGCAGAGCGCATATTTCCCCTTGCTTTGGACTATCTTGCAAAATCCACTGACCTCATCAAGTGGGTTTTCAATGGAATTCAAAAGGTCTTTTCTTTGTCTATATTGGGAAATAAAGTCTTTGTCGGTCGGATCTTCCTCTAAGATAGTACGATACAAGCTGTGAATCAGCCCGGATGGGGAAGTAGCCGTTTCTATTGCCTTGTTGAAGTAGGAGTTGTTTCCCGCATGGAACAGTTTGAGCCCGATAAAGTACAACCAAAGCCATTTCTTGTTAGAAGCTTTTTGTTTGTAAGTAGAGATAACAATATCCAAATTGTTGACGCTCCCTATTTGGGCGGAAATCAACTGTTGCCAAGAAGAATATTTCCGAAACTCTGTCAAAGCATACTGCCAGTTCTCTTCATCTCCGTAACTTTCTGGCAGTACAGATGTCATTGCGTCCAAATGACACAATACTTCATAAGGATTCTTCAAATCTGAGATCGTATAGAGCGAAAACGGATACTGATCCTTGCTTTTTGCAGTCTCGATGTATAGAATCTCTGCTGCGGCTGATTCCACCGCCTTGGCCATGCCTCGAAGCCCTTTTACCAGCGCACTTGCGTCCGTAGGTTGAATGCCCTCTGCGGTAAAAATCAGCTTAGGACGAGCGGATGGTATCCCCTCTAAAACGCAAATTCTGCTATCAAGGCGCCTGTCATTTTTAATAAGGGTATGCAAGTATTCCACACATTGAAAGGTGAGGATAACTGCATGGCCCTCAGTGCTCATAGATAGAAGTTCTTTTAATTCTTGCACCAAGGCCTTTTCGCCTTTTAACTTGAGGAAGCTCGTGATCTCACTGACAAAAAAGTTGGTATTCTCATGAGCAAGGCGTTCAAGAATGTTGGGGATGACAGGGAATTCATCAGGTTTGCAAAACGCCGCATCAGAGGCACAAAGAAAGACATTTTGGGGCAATTGATAGTGGAGCATGATGGCTTCCAAATCTGCCTTGTTTTGAACATCTACGATAAGAGGCTCGACATTATCTTTCTTCAGATAGCGGTCAATTTTTTTAATGACTTCTTGGATGGTCATTTTGCACCTCCTCAGTTCCCTTTGATAATCTCCATGCCAACAACCATGTTATCCCGAATGAGGTCCTTTAGATACTTCTTCACATCAGCAATATCCATCTCATCGATCTTGGCGAGGGCACGTTCACAACCACCCTGGTTATATTTCGCCTCTGCCATTTGACGAAGCTTCTTTTCAATTTCGGGAAGGCCGAACCACTCAAACGGCTCTGCTGTGATGTGAGAGTCAAGGTAATCTTTCACTTCCTGAATATTTAGAAGCATAACCGCATAGTTTCCGATGATACTGTCTCTAAACGCTTTGTCCAAAGCGGCACTATCATCCAGAAGGTCAAAGAATTTTGCAGACGCAAAATATTCCATGGCACGGTCGATTGCCTGTTCATCCGCTTTGGCACGGTTGACAGCTCCAAATGCAGCTTTTGCTTTTGCAACCTCGTTGTCAGGGATAAGACACAGAATAGGCATCTTGTGTTTTTTCGACCAGTCACGAGGAGAGTCAGTCCCAGTTTTCTCTCTCCACAGTTTCTTTAACTGTGTGTTTTTCTGGCCTTCCTTATAGGCCCCAACCTTCGCTTCAACCTGATTCAGATAGTCTGCTTTTTCGTAGGTGAATGAGCCAGCAGGCATCGTGTCAAACACATCCTTGATTTCGTCTTCTGAAAGCCCATCAAGATAGTATCCGCACACACGGTTGAACAGATCAACCTGGTTGTTGTAGAAGTTGCGGAATGCGCTTCCGTTTGCCTGAACAAGTTCCAGGAAAGACTGCTTCTGGGAATCCAGCAGCGTTCCTGCTTTTTTCAGGTTATAGAGCATTCCGAGGAATGGCCCAAGTTCATCAAGATAATTTTTTGCAGCTGCATAGGAGATGCGAATATATCCGCACTTGTCACACCACTCCCGTATGGTCGCATCATAGGAGATGCTTTTGGAGATAATCTTATTGCTTTCTACAATGATTTGATACTCCAGAATAACCTCACGGATTTTCTGCTGTGCGGTTTCGACATTCCAAACCCAATTCGCCGCATCCGCATCAAACTTCCTGCGGAGAACATTGAGGTATTGACCGCCATCGCCAACTGTTTTAGCAAGAGAGACAAGCGTACCATTTTCAAAGGTTTCAAGGTAGGCAGCCATACCCTGGGTACACTTTTCCTTGGTCAAAATCGTTTGCAAATCTTTTGCGGCATCTGGATTGGAAAGGGCAAGATTTCCGATTGCCATGGCAATATCGCTATCGCTCTTCGCTGTACCCATGTTATTGCTGTTGGCAATTCCACAAAAAGAATCAATGATTTCGGACAACACGGAGGTTTCCGTCTGAAGCGATTCTTTGTCCAGAATATACTTCAAAGTCCAAATCGGGAAGGAGAATTCCTTCATCTTGTTGCGGATGCGTTCTCTGGTGTTTGGAACCGAAGTACACATATTAAGCGGAATCCCAAATGCCACAGAAGTAATTTCGTTAAAAGCCTTCTCTGCGGGGGTCATCGCAACGATATATTTATCCTTATAGCGAGGATTCGGCGTGATTTCAAGGCGAATAACTTCGTCAATCATTTCCTTGAGTTTGCCAACATTCAAAATGTCGTTGGTAAGCCCATCGCTCCAGCTATATGTCCCAGAGGCGTATTCCTTCAGCACAAAGCCCATAATAAATGCAGACAGATTACAGGGCATAAAACCATAAGGTGCCGCCTTCAAAACGTCATAGATTTGCTTGATAGATACACGGCCACCACCGTTCTGGAAGCCATCGTTTACAATTTCATCAACACACAGCTTGATTTTGGAAATCAAGAGATGAGGCTTGGAAAGCCAGTATTCGGGAACCTTCCATGCGCCGTCAAGAGCGATTTCCAACTTTGTGGCGGGACTGCCGGACAGGAAGGTACCAGCTGTTTTCTCATTGAATGCGCACTCAACACCTTGCTTCAAGCTGCTCGGTGTATACATATTGGCAATGACATTGTAAGAGCCCTCAAGGCAGGACACGAACTTTTTCTTGTTGATTTCTGCAAGAAGGCCGTACAGAGCGTCCAGCGTAGTAGCACGTTCCCCATCCGGCTTATCTGCGGTGTGAACCATAAACTCACCGCCTGCAATGCGGGTTTTCCATTTCTTCAGAGAATCTTTTGCATTGTTGGCATATTGAGTAACTAATGCAGGGTCTTTTCCTTGCTGGGACATAGATAACGCCATATCGTGACGATACACGCCATAGCCATCCGCACCAAACGGAGTACGGCTGGCATCAATGAAAATCATGTTGTAGGTGCCAGCAGCAAGGGCGTCATGTATTTTCTTGCCCAGAACCACACTTTCTGCATCATCTTTCGCAAAGCATACAACAGCAACGATCTTATTTGCATACTTTTCTTCCGTGTTGCGAAGCTGCTTGATTGTAGAATCAAAGTCGGAAGACGAAACATAGCGCAGTTCATAGCGAAGCTTCAAAGCTCCACCAAGGCTGATTGCATCCACGATACGAGTTCTGTCAGCAAGTTCCTCTGTGATAAAAGCCGAGGTGCTCTTGCGGTCGATCTGTTCCTCAAAAGGTGTTACATCAATTTCGTTTTCATGGTTGTAAGCAGCATACTGGAATTTTCCACCGCCAAGGGACTTGGAGAACAACACCTTTTCTCGAACAAGCTGATCCGCACATCTCGCTGCGGAGCCTTCCATATCAGTCCCTTCAAAAGCGTTGTCAAGGTTCTTTTCGTTGGGAATAAACAGCTCAACAGAGTCGCCGGCATATTGAGAAATTGCCTGCAACAGAAGAACCGTTTTGAGTACACGTTTTTGGTCAGAATCAAGGCGCTGATTCCCAGCACGATTGTAATAGTCCAGAATAGAGCGAATATCATGCGATAGATATTCTTTTCCCTTATCATAGAAGAATTCCCAAAGCATATCGACGGAAAGCAGCGGGTTGTCGTCCTCTGGCCCGAAATTGTCAATAAACCACTGGAACCCCTTGATTTCATCGCCACGGTCATTTTTAATAAAGTCAAACATACTGCGCTGGTTGGAATCAAACGCAGAGGAAATATGCTTGAGAAGCAGGGCGGCATAGGGATGTATCGGGAGAATATCGATCATCTCTTTGTCGGTGATCCGAGCCACCGACTTCACCAGCTTACGGGATGCCTGTGTTCTATCAGTCAGGTCGCCAAGGGCTACCTCCCAATCTGCCAAAACAACTTCGTCCTTATTCTTCTCCATGGCTGCACCCATGAGTTGGAATGCAATATTTTCAGGCAGGCTGATTAAACTGTGCGGACTGACAAAGCGTCCGTTCAGCTTGATGAAGTCCTGGTCGCGCTCATGGAACAGGCCCTGGGTCACATGGGTCACCAGCACAAAATAGAAGGGATCGGTTTCGCTGATTTCACAAAGCTCCTGAAATCCGGTGAGATTGCGGGCGTTGTTGTAGAAATATTCGGTAAACTCGTCCCACATAAAGACAATCGCCTTCAAACTGTTTGCCCGGATGACCTCACGAATCCAGTTGCCCAAATCGGTCACGCTCAGCGACAGAGCTTTTACCTGACGCTCATCGGCTACCTTGAAGATATTGTCCATAATCCTTGCCAGCGCCTCGCCGGAGAAGGTGCGCAACTTCTCAATCACCGTATCGGCGTCATCTCCGCCAAAGAGGTCAGAGTAAGTGCCAGTGATCAGTCCGTTGAAGTAGTTTTTGTTATCCTTGTCAGAGAGCCATGCAATGGTAGCATCCTTCAGCGCATTCCCGCCCTTGTTTTCAATTCCGGCATCAACAAGCGCCTTTTCAATGCTTTCCTGGATGGCAAAGACAAGATTATGGTCGCTGCGGATAGAAGCGGAACCATAGCGGTGAACGGTCAAGATACGACCGCTGGACTTCACGGCCTGGAAGCGGTTGTACAGGTCGTTGTCCATTTTATGTCTCTGGAAGTATTCACGGGTTTCTTCTTCGCTGGAATCCAGCAGCTTTTTGAGCGTGTGAACGGCATGGGATTTACCGGTTCCGTAGGCACCTTCCACCCATAGACAGAGCTTCTGCTTGCGCTCCAGGACGCTGACCGTGTTCTTCAGAAGTTTCACGAAGGTCTCGTGGGGGAAGAATTTTTTCCACACTTCCGGGTTCTTCGTGATGACCGCCTCGTTCACGGCGGGGAAATAATCCGGATCAATATTGAAATAATGACGGTATTTTTCCAACATCGGCATAGCATCTTCCTCCTTAGAACAGATTCAGCACATCCTGAGATGTCTTTTCGCTGTTGAGAGTGATATTATCCAGGTCCAGTGTAAAGCTGGCGTTGAGGAAATCTGGATAGTTGATAGTCAAACCATTCAAAATCTTTTCCATCTGATTGCGGTCAAGACCAAAAATCTCAGTAGGACTAACACCGTCACTTTCGAGGTCATGGTTTAAGAGGCGGGACAATGTAAACTGGTGGTAATCCCCGCAAGCCTCTGCAAATTTATATAAGCTGTAAAGAATGACAAGCGGATTCGGATTTTCCCAGGGGATGCGAACCACGCTATTCCAAAAACGCTTTCCGTTTTTTAGCGTGTAGTCACAGACACCCAGGCCGATTTCATTGCTTAATTGAGGAATAGAAATCAGGATGTTTTTATATGCGGAGACAATGTGTGAACGAGAATTTTTACTCATTGAGTCATCCAGCATTGCATAAATGGTATCAGGGGTGTGCGTTGTGGAAAAATCAATGTTTTTGACCCACCAATTAAACTCCGATGTGTATGTCAAATTGCAAAGAATCAATGCCCAAGCGTCGGAATTCTCTATTCCAATATTATCAATAACTTTACCAAAGGGTGCAAATTTAGATTTAGCAGTAACTTCGGCATCGTTCAAGAAGCTCTTGAGATTTTTAACCATGTTGGTTCCAAGGCTGTGAGGAGAAGTCCAAAATTCATCCTTTAATTTGAAATACGATCTAACCCAATCGAGTTCAATGCCCATATTTCCATACCTGTCAATGCTCCCCATTTTCTTTTCTCCTTTCGGCAATCGCAACGAGTTGGCTACTAAGCAACCATGGAATACATCGTGACATTTTTTGCATTTTACGCATCGGTCATCGATTGTTACATGGCCATCCTTCATAGAAATAAACCCATGCGGACAATTCGCCTCGCATACTCTACAGCCAATGCAATATGCGGTTTTTCTGAACACAGTCTTCAATTCTGACATAAAATAAATGTCTTTCTGGGTATTTTTCCCTATCACAACTGTAGCAGTTAGTCCGTTGGTATTTTCGGCAATCTCAATGTGATACAACTTATCTCTGCAAAGCACTTCGACATTACCATTCTCCAGAAAGGTTACATTGCCAATTGTTTTAATCCACTGCTTCCAATCAGTTTCTATACGGGATACTTGAATTGTAAGTACACCTTGTTCAAATGATTCATTTGTATAACTTTTGGCGAATGATAATTCTTTTCCACTTCTTCGTGCTTTCCATCCACCAATGTCCATAAACTCCTTGACGGCGCTCGGATTAGACAACTCTTTGGAGGTTGTTTCCAGAATAATGTTATTGAATGTTGTGGTTGTCCGATATCCCTCATCACTAAAGCTGTATGCTTGTTCCTTAAAATACATATTTTTCGATGTGGCTAACGGGCACACAAGACATCCTGCACGGCTATTTCCTTTTTTATAGGCATCATTTATCAAGAGTTGTCTCTCATAGATATAGGAAAACAATTCGGCGGAGTTCCATTCAAGGATTGGGTGGCAGCTATATTGTCCACGAACTTTCTCTCCGTGACTAATACCTTCGTATTCACTTCGAGAAGCACTTTCATCTCCTCGGATTCCTGTGAAGGCCATTCCCCTAAAATGAGGATTATTGGTATACTCTCTCAGTAAGATGATTTGAGGCGCAGTTTTATGCACACTACAACACCATCGCATCGTCTGCGCTGGCGGTCCAAATTCCCTCCATGTGACTTTCGGGTCGAAGTCAGACTTTGCTCTTAAAAATTCAATCTTTGCGTCTTTACAGTGCTGTTCAATCTCTTCGACTATTTTATATGTATCCGGGAATTCCATTCCCGTATCGCCAAATAGCACTTTGAATTTATTGTGCGGCAAAGCACGCTGCACCAGATCGAGGGCTACTACACTATCCTTGCCGCCACTGAACGCCACATAGAAGACATCGACCCGATCCATGTATTCAACATAAATGTTGTATATTTTCTTTATTGTTTCTGCGGCCAGTTTCTCCAACAAATCCCGGTTCTTTTCGACCATAGCGGGAATATCAACAAAGCGGAGAGGTTGTCCATCGGGCTCTGGCTCGTCCATAATCACAATTTCAGGTGGGGTATAAAGACTGCCGCCTTTGGTCTTGGCAACCTGCCGTCCCCGGTAGAAATAATTGTTGGCTTCCGCCCACATATAGGGGTAGGAGTCATTCTTTGCATAATTCCAATACCGGTCAAATCCAAGAATATCCAGTTCTTTGTAATACACCGGACGAGGTTCCTTACTGAAGGAAAGCGGTGAGCTGTTCAGCAGCAGTCCGCCCGTCTCGGCATCCCAGGTATATGAGTACATATTAGTCGGTGTCCTTCCTTTGCCTCTGTGCTTTTGCTCTGATAATGAGCGATTCTATTTCTGAGTATCTACGGCGGGCAAGATATCCATTGTCACTCAGATATTGAAGCACGGGGGCTTTTTTCATCTCTATTTGATTGTTGTTGGCCAGCAGGTCAATGATCAAGTCATCAAAGCTGCCGATGCCTGCGGAACGCTTCACAATTGCACCGGCGCATTCAGTTCCATTAAAGCTGCTATGTAGGAGCAGATATTTCTGACTGTAACTTGCCACATAATGTTCCAACAAGAAGCTGTTCCAGGGAAATCCCACATAGGGGAGTGCGCCAAAGTTCGTTACTTCCGGCAAGGGAATATACTTTTCCGTACAGATTCGGTCCAGCACCTCATCTATGTCAGCAACGGGGAACTGGGCCGCTGCTTTCGATACAAATTGATCCCGGCTGATTCTCAGGCTGTTTTCGTAAACGGTATCAAAGTATATGGTCGTAGCGAGGCTATCCGCCAATCCCTGAAGCTCAGACAGCGTGAAACTATCATGACTTCTTGCATATTTTGCAAACACATCCACCATCGAGATTTCCTGACCCGAGCGGCTGATGATATTTCCTTTGAACGAAAATTTATCACCTAATTTTGCCTTTAGTGCATCCCGGAACCCATACACGGAGAGGGTGTGATTTTCCTCTATGATATAGGGATATTTTGCCCGGATTGCATCATAAAGCTCATTACCACCAATGAAATCCCTTTCGTCAATGGTCCTCTGGATGATTTCAGCAATTCCATCCAATTCTTCATCAGACAAATGGACAATACTTTCGTGGAAGTATTCGCTGCGGCCATTGTTGACGAATTCAACATTGCTGGCAAGGATCAACTTTATTTTACTCTGTGGAAGATGCGGCAGTGCAGCAAAAAGCTCATCATAAGTCGCCGGTCTTCCAAAGTTTTGCAAGCAAGAGCGAACTTCCGATAGCGGGTCCATGCTGACATCGGGCGTTTTCGATATAAAACTTCTGTTGATGAAAAATCTTCCGTTTCCGATAGAGGTCAAGTACGCTTTCAGCATATCGGCATCGTGAATATGGTAGTCCAAGAACACATCAGAAAATTCGGCAAAAATCGCTTGATAATAAATAGCTGCTTTCCCGTCTGCAAAGGCGCTCTCGATGTAATCCAGCAGTTCTTCCTTTCGATCTTCGCTCAACATGACATCTGGGAGAAAGGCTTTCCCCTCGTAAAGAATGCATAGTTGCTTGATTTTGTTGCTGATGTCATCATCAGAGTCAGTCAGCTCTGTGGCATGGGTTGCTGTGTAATACCTCTTAAATTTGCGTATCTCAAGAGGCGAATCCATACGGAATCCCTTCATGAAATATTCTCTGAGCACTTGCTCATAACCTTCATTCCTGTAAGGACTCGCAGAATCTATGTCCGCTTTTGTAGGAACAGTCTGTTGCGGCTCAGCCCCAATGAACATAAGAAACTTCTGCAAAGCCGCTCGGAAGCGATTATGCTGCCTCGCATTGTAACTCAAAAAATCCGCATCGTTTAAGAGTAAGCGAATCGTTTCCTGCGCAGCTTGCCGATCAGAAGTGTAAAGTTGCCAAGAAGGCAGTTGGTGTTCTCTTGCAAACACCTCACAATTATTTATTGCCGAAGAATAACTCCGACTGGTAGCATCGGCCATTTTCAGTGTTTCCGACAGGTATCGAGAAAAACTTCTGCTGTTTATCTCATCCGACTGTTCACTCGCAACAGATTTTGACATTGTATCGTTTGCGATATTATGTGTGTGTTGTGGCTGAAATGTCTGAGTGGCGGTGTTGGATTCCTCAACTGCTGTTTCCTCAATGCCAATACGAGAATAGAGCCCTTCTTTTATGTAGTTGTAGTAATATCGCCCTGCAGCAACAATTTTATTGATCTGCTTTCTGCGGGTTATTCTGAAGAATTTATTTTGTTCAATTGTGCGCTGAACTTTCTTTATGGTTTCGATGTCTGTTGTCTGGAACAACGGTTTTTGCAGGACTTTTATTTTCAAGCAAAAGGTTTCGATTTCAGAATAACAAATATAAAAGTCAGAAAGCTGGGCAGGAGACACTTGTTCGGCAAGATACCGCATGAAATCATCTTTAACGGTTTTTCCATCGATTATCATTGCTCTTGCCTCCTTCAGTAATTTTTGATACTCGTCATGGGAGTCATGATACAAACTTGCAACCCCTGTAAAAAGTCTGGTAGCCGGTTTGAAAACTGTGCGTCCCAAATATGCTGACTCCATGCTTTTCATTTGAAATGAGATTCCGTTTGTATTACGATACACCGCATCAATTTCTATGCCCCGATGAACTGCCATTGCTCTTAAATCGTGAGATACTGCCTTAACTGCGTCTGAGCGTGTGAGCTCGCCTTTCATAGAGGCAAGGATCCCTTCTAACAGGATAGCGGCTTCATATTTATCCCAGGACGGTTGCCTCTCTGCCATATACAACTACTCCTTTGAAGATGTTTGCGTGTTTGAACTATTTTTTGATTCTTTTACATATTCCATAATATCGCCGAAATCACAGTCGAGGGTCTCACATATACGGCCCAAAATAGCGAGATTTACCGTTTCATCTCGCCGTAGCTTTGTCATTGTATTCGGCGCAATATCTGCGGCTTTTCTCAAATCCGCTTTGCTCATTTTCTTATCTACAAGTAACTTCCACATACGGTTATAAGAAAGCGCCATGTACTCTCTCCTTCTTCCAGATAATACAGATATTTTGTAAGGTGATTCTCAAAGAACGGGCCTTAATGCACACTTGACTTATATTTTACCGCTAATCTCTATTATCTTCAAGAGCGTATCGCAATTTTATGCGAACGCACAATCTCTCCGGCAGAAGAAAAGCAGGGACTTGCCGGGAGCGCATTGCCGACAAGTCCCCGCCGTTCTTCCGTTAGTTTCTTTCTCTGCATTAAATCTCAGTTAGAGTGAGTCCTTCTGGGCGGTTCACAATGAACCGCCCCTGGGTCCAGCACATGAGCGCAGCCTCCCCTTGGTGGAAGGTTTTAAAAATTCGATTCCTTCAAAAGTGGTTTGTACAACTTTTTGGTACAAACCACTTTCTCTTTATTTTACAGTATAGAGATTGGAGGTACTGCTGCCGTTGGGACGGTATCGGGGGGCTTTGACCAGATATCCGGCTTTTTCCAAATCGGATACAGCCCGCTTGACCGTGGAGCGGGACAGCTTCATGTCCGAGGCGATGGTCTTGATGCCGGGCCAGCACTTGCCCTCAGCGTCTGACCGATCCCGCAGGTACATATAAACTGCCCTTGCTCTGGAGGGCAGTTCGGTGTCGGCGTAGATGGTTCCAAAGTAGCTCATGTGTTTTCTTCCTCCATGGATTTGATACTTTTACCCCGCTTTCGGGTTCTCTCCTGTACTGGTTCATGCGCCATACCGCCGTGTCCGGACACCGCATAGCCCCGGTGTTCCGCTGCTTCCTCTGCCTTGGCAGACTTCGGAAGATTCCGTTCCAGATCCACACGATTGGCATAGGCCACCGCTCGGTTTGCCCGCTCCGGCACAGTGTACGGCTCCCCGAAGGTGATGCCCCAGTTCAGGAAGAGCTGGAGCCGGGTCCGCATGGGATGGGTACCGGTTTTCATGACAATGAAGCTGCCCTTGGGGATGGATTTCAGCTCGTCAGGGGTGAGTAGTGCCCGTTCCATCATCTGCAGGCTCTGGCTGGGATCGTTCTTCCCTCGGCTCACCGAGCCGGAGAGGACGGTGCGGCTGCCCAGGGCTTTGGACAGGACTTCCGCAGTCTGGCTGTTGGGGGCGAAACCGCCGAAGATGGTGTCCTGGCAGTTGTCCTGAATGATTTCGCAGCCTTCCTTGCCGTAGTTTTTCTCCAGCTGCGCCAACGACTGGATGATGGGTACCAGCGTCAGCCGGCGAGATCGACCGGCGGAGAACAGGGGCAGAATATCAAAGGGCGGCATGGTTCCAAACTCGTCGCAGAACAGCACCACCCGGTTTTTCAGCTTGCCGCCGTTCTCATCGGCCACGGCAAACAGCTCCCGGCTGAGATTCTGAATCATCAGACCGGCCATAAAGTTCTTGGTGGTGTCCTCCTCCGGCAGGATCAGGAAGATGGCGGACCTCTCCGACGCAAACTTCTCGGCGTCGATGGCGCTGTCAAAGCACAGGATCTGCTCCAGTTCGCTGTCCAAGAAGGCATTCAGCCGGGACAGGACCGTGGACATGACGGAGGCCATGGCCTGCTCGGCGCTGTTGAGGGCGGCTCCGGCGAACCACCGCGCCTTGTGGTCCGGAGGCAGCTTGCCCATCAGAAGCTGGAAGTGGCTCTTGCCCTTGACGCCACTGGGTTCCAGAAGATCCTGCACCAGCTTGAACACGGAGACGATGTGTCGGCGCTCCTGGGGATGGTCTTCGTCGGGCGGCAGGAACTCAGCCAGCATCAGGATGACAGAGGTGAGCAGACCTTCGGCGGCATCGTAGAAGAAGGCGTTTTGCCCACGGTTGCTGTCATCGCCGTCCGGGTTGACAATGGTCTTGGACAGGATCTTGGCGTATTTTTCTGCTTTTGCGCGGGCCGCCAGATTCCCCGGCTCCTTTCGGGCGATATCCATGTACCGGTTGACCAGCGTCAGCAGATTGTTGCCATCCGAGCGGGTGGGATTACGCAGGTCGATAACAGAGATATTGTACCCATAGCACTCCTTGGCGATGGTTCCGTAATTCCGGGCAAGGTCGCCCTTGCTGTCCAGCGCCAGCCAGCTCATGCCGCTGGCACAGGCATATTCCAGATTGGGATAGAGGAAATAGGCTGTCTTGCCGATGCCGGAAGCGCCGATCATGAGGCAGTGGATATCGTCGCTGTCCACCAGAGCGGTAAGCTCGCCCTTCTTGCCCTTGCACCCCAGCACCAGCCCCTGCTCCGCGGGGCGGTTGTGGCCGCTGCGCCAGTCCCTGACCCGGAACGGGACATGGGCATAGATCTTTTTGATCTCCTTTGCGGTGGCCCACCTCGCGGTACCGTGCTGTCCGTCGCCCACCGTCCTGGACTTGATGCCGCTCAGGGTGTAGCAGTGGGACAGCGCAGCAAGTCCTCCGATGACAAGAAACATTCCGGCGCCGGCCAGAATCAGGAGAGCCACCTTTGACTCCTTGAGCTGCTCCAACAGAGTTATCCAAAACTCTGGCATAATGTGTTCACCTCGCATTTCTGTTCTCTGACTGTAGTCAAGTCATCGTTCCAGTCCTTGTTCTCCGGAACGAGCCGTTCCACGGTGTAGTCCGCTTCCAGCTGGGCCATCATGCGCTGGTTGGCCAGGTGGCCAGCCTCGTCGTTGTCCAGACAAAGCAGCACGGTGTGAATCTGGGGCATCCGCTCCAGCATCTTCGCCACCG
The DNA here is from genome assembly GCF_002161755.1 of Flavonifractor sp. An4. Taxonomy (NCBI): domain Bacteria; kingdom Bacillati; phylum Bacillota; class Clostridia; order Eubacteriales; family Oscillospiraceae; genus Flavonifractor; species Flavonifractor sp. An4. Next base: position 121,638 of record NZ_NFIL01000003.1, read on the forward strand.
GCTGGATGGAGGTGCCGCAGCAGGCCACATAGCTGTGGCGCTGCCAGTCCTCCGGATGGAGCGTGATGTAGGAGAGCATATCGATGGGCGCCTCGAACACATAGAGGCTTTCGTCTGTTCCCATATGGTGAAAACTGTAGCGGGGATTGCAGCCCTCCACATTGAGCCGGAAGGCTTTTCCGTAGCTGTTGGTACTCCGTTTGTGGGCGTGACGCGGGACGCCTTCCTCATCTGTGCCCACAAATACTGCATTGTGGTATTTCGCATCTTCGTACAGGAGCCTTTCCCTGGCGAAGTGGGCTACCACACTTCGGTCAATGTTCCGATGCTTCACCAGATAGGCATAGACCCTGCGCATATCGGAGTGGACCGGCGGCAGGACAAAGGGCTTTGGCGGCTCCACCACCCGCTCTGCGGCAGAGGGGTAGATGGTACCCACTTCTCCGCCCAGCAGCATGGTCACCGCTTCGGGATAGCTGAGGTTGTAGAAGCGCTGCACAAAGCTGACGGCGTGACCGCCCCTCTCCTCGGCATGGTCGTACCACTCGTTTCCGCGGACGGTGACGCTGTGGTCCTTGGCCAGCCGTTTCTCTCTGCCGGACGGAATCAGCTTCTCGCCACGGAACCGGAGGAACTCCTCCAAGTCCACAGCGGCGGCACGCTGCCTTTGCTCTTCTGTAAAGTGAATATAGGTTGACATGGTTCCCTCCTGTTACATGGTCTGCTGATACGACACCTGCTCCTCGTGATCGTCTGCCTTGTGGCCTATGGCCATACGTTTCTCCATCAGGCGTGTGCGCCGTTTGGAGTCAATGCGGATTCCGGCCGGGTTATGAGGCGGTACAGAATTATCCCGGAAGATCCGGCTCATGTGATGGAGCAGCTTGGTTGCCGCCAGCATCACGGACGGATCACGGAACTGGTCGAAGCGGTCGAGGAAGAATTGAGCGTACTGGTTGCCCTGGGCGGCTGAGCGTGTGAACCACTCCCTGGCCTGCTCCCGATCCTGCTCCACATCCCGGCCCAGGAGATACAGCTTGCCCAGGGTATATTGGGCAAAGGAATTTCCCTGTTCGGCGGCAGCGGTCAGGTACTCCAGAGCTTTTCTCACATCCTTCTTTACAGACTCGCCGGCGAGGTAGAGCTTTCCCAAACGATATTGGGCAAACTGGTTTCCATGCCCGGCAGCCTTATCCAGCCAGCGCAATGCCTCCGCTGTGCGTTTCTGAGAAAGGAGCAGTTTCCCAAGGGCGTATTCCGAGAAGTCATTTCCGGCCTCTGCGGACAATCGAAACCACCGCTCGGCTTTTTCATGATCCCGCATGGTGGAGAGGTCGTCCCGGTAGAACTTACCCAGCTGGTGGGCTGCCACCGTATATCCCTCTGCCCAGAGCTGCTCCAGCTCCCGAACCGCTTCCGCGTGTTCCTCATCCAGCGCATAGACATCCTGCAGCACGGATTTGGCGGCACGGTAGCGCTGTGCCTGATCGTATACGCTGGTGGATCGATGTTCCTCCTGTGCTTCCTCCGGCTCAGGCTCGTCCTGCAGTGCTTCATCTTCAAAAGTTGGGAGGCCGAGACGGATGTTCTCGGCCTCCCGGATGATGTCGTTCTTGATTCTGCGAAACTCCCTCTGCTGGGAGAGCGGGAGATGCTCCCGTGGTGTGCGGCTGCCGTAGCACTCGTTCAGCTCGTCCCGGATCTGATTCCAGATTTCGTAGCACTGCGCTACTTCCGGCTGTCGGGACAGCTCATCCACGATGGTGTCCACCAACGCTTTCAGTGGCTTTTTCAAATAGCCATACTGCTTTTTCCCGGTGGTGGTTTCCAGAGCCTGCACCAGCTGGCGCATCTGCTCCTCGATGACGGGGTTGTCGCAGAGCTGGTGATTCATCCTGTGGATCAGCTCCCGCATGGTGTCCTGGGCTGTCTCGACCAGATCTTTGTAGGCTACATCCTTCCGCTCGTAGATCTGATTCATCTCATCCCGGAAGATAGTGTTGGTCAGCTTGGAGCGCATGGCCGCAATGCCTTCTCTGGTCAGGAAGCCCTCCTTGGGATTGTCCGACCAGACCATCATGTGGATATGGGGGTGATGTCCCTCATTGTGGAAGGCTGCGTACCAGCGGAAGTGATCCACCGGTATCCGCATAGCCCTGGCCAGATCCTGTGTGTGCATCATGAGCAGAGTGCGCCACGCATCCGCGTTGTCGTATTCCAGGCGGGCGGCATCTTCCCGGCGCAGGGAGTAGATGATGGTCCACACATTTCCTTCATGGGCCTCCAGCTCGGACATGGCTGCATTCAGGTCAACTGCCGGAGCGGAGCTGAACAGGCCGTGTGCGCCGTGACGCTCCACACGAGGACGGGTGGCAATGTAGGACATGTATCCGCTCTCTGAGTTCATCTCATGAAGGTTTGCATCCAGCGCCATGGTGATGAATGCGGAGGCAGTTCCAAGCGTTGGGGTCTTGCAGTAGTCCTCGTACTCGAACAGCTCCGCAGCATCGGGAAAGTCATGGAGCAGCTTTTGGATCAGCTCCCGCTGGCCTTTGGTAACCGGACCGTTTCCGGACAGCTTCTCCACGCCTTCACGGGTGGCGATGTACTTCATGTACCCGCCGGCCTTGTCCGATTGGATATAGCCGCTTTTCTGTACGAGCTTTGCCATGGGTTACACCGACTTCTGGAAGTCCAGTGCGTCCTTGAAGGAGATGCGCCCGTTGGTGCGCTTCATATCCCGGATGGCTTTTCCGCGCAGGCGCTGGTATTCGCCTTCGTCGATGTCGGTGTCGTAAGCGATGATCTGTCCCAGCACATGGAGATCCACGCCCTGCTTGAACAGGAGCGAGCCCATGCGCCCGGTATAGTAATCCAGTGTGCCGGTCATCATGGCAGAGAGTGCTTCGGGCAGAAAGGCGCCGGCGTTCTTGGTATGCAGATAGCCAAGATAGAATTCCACTGCTTTTTCGATGAACTCACTTTGGGTTCTACAGTTATCTGACCGATAGGTGTCCTCAATCTGCTCCTTCACAGATGGGGTCATCCATACAGTTACCTTCTGTTTTCCTTTTACCATAGTACCTCCTTGTTTGTTGGAACCGCTGTAAAACCCTTGGTACAGCGGCGTTCTCGTAAAATGGAGCGTTCCTGCTGCTGTTTAGGCTCAAAAGGAACGGCCTATCCAAAAGCCTGAAACTGCCCGCACTGCGGGCAGTTGTGAATGGCTCGGCGCACAAGGAGCGTCGGGCCTTTCTCCTGCTTGCCTTTCGTCGGCCTCCACCTCCCTCGAAAAGCGGCACAAACCCCGCCTGTTTCCCCAGGGCGGGGTACTCGGTCGGTCAGCCGCTGAAAGCCGCACACAGCGGCCCACAGGGGGCAACACGGCGCTACATCTGCATCTCCGGGGATGCCGGACTCTGCTCCGACAGATAGTTCGCACTGCACTCCTCCAGACTTTGGCCCCAGTACTCCTGACAGTAGGTGTTCATCCTGGGGAGGAGCAGGGCCTGTTCCTCGGCGCTGAGGCGATACTTGAACGCCTCCTCATCGCCGTTGCCCCGCTGCAGATACACCTCCAGCGTGTCACAGACACGGCGGGCATCCAGATCGTAGTTGGCATAGATGTTCAGCCAGTCATCGTTCTCGGTGGTACAGACGTTGGTTCCGAACACCTCGTCCGCATGGAACGATACTTCCATGTAGAACTCCAGCAGGTTGTCGTTCTGAATAATATCCTCCGCAAAGGAGATGTCCTCTGCGTGGAGCGTCCGGATACCGGTGAGATACTGGGGCTCCGTTTCGTATGTGATCTCTTTTCCCTGCAGACGATCCAGGAAGGTGCGCCACTGTTCGTCCGGTGACGCGGCGCTTTTCTTCGTGGCGAAGTAGACGGCGGTGCTGACATCCTGAATGCGGAATCGCTTCCAGCCGTCCATGATGTTGAGGGCATCGAGGTAGCCGCTGTCCAGGTCAATGTCGAATGCACCGACCACTCTGCCGGTGTTATCCAGCCGCTCCGACACATATGTTTCGAACTGCTCACGGGACAGTTTCTCTCCACGGGGAAACATTTCAGTGAAGTGTGCGGGGGCGTCGCCGTCTGCCTTGCGGATATAGCTGCGAAGGCGTCGGGCAGTTTGCAGGAACTCCATATGTTCTTCCGTCAGGAAGTAGTCGGCACTGCCGCCCTCCGTGACATGGAAAACGGCGAAGCGCCGTGTGGCCTCCCGAGCCTCCTTCTCCGCCTGCTGCTCTGCCCAGAGCTCGTGGCTGATGCGCTCGTACTCCCGCTGAGGAAGCTGGTTGCACATTTCATCAAGGACATTCTCCAGATGCTCCTCCAGCGTTTCATCTTTCAGATGCTTGCTGAGGGCGTCGTACCAACGCTCGTCAATCCAGAGGGTGATGTCTTTGCTGTTCACTGCGACGCCTCCACTTCTTCTGCGGGTTTGGGCGTGACAGGCTTCGGGCTGCGGCGGGACTTGTTCGGAGCAGCGGCGTTTACATCGCTCTCGTCGATGTATTCACGCACCGGAGCGGGCACATATTTTTCATAGAGTTTCACCAGCGCATCCGTCATCTCACGGTCCAGGTCAAGCTCCTTCTTGCCCATGTAGCGTTTGAGCGCCGAGAGCTTCTCCTCATCGAAGGTGATGGTCAGGTTCACTTGTTTCATTGGCACTTCCTTTCTCAGTTGTAGTTGATGTATTCGATCTCCAGCCAGTGGGTCCAGCCGCGGCCTTCCAGCTTGGTCTTGACCACACCGTACTTGGTGCCCATGGCCTCGATGACCTCGCCGTTTCCGATGTAGACGCCGATGTGTCCGTCGTGCCAGACGGCAAGGCCGGGAGTATCCGGCATGGTATCAATGGGACCGGACACCGATGCGGAGTAGTACATCTGGTTTGCTCCCAGGTCGGGCATGCCGTTGGTGGCATAGTCAATGGTGAGGGTTTCGGGATTCAGCCAGCCATAGCCTTTGATGAGACCGACGCAGTCCGTTGTCCGTCCTCCCAGCCAGTTGGCCCGGATGAAGTCTGCGTAGGTACCAACGCCATCCGGATACTGCTCCAACTTATAGGCGAAGAGCGAATCGGTGAGGACACTGCCGTAGGTTCCCCAGACATAACCCCAGCCGGACTCCCAGGCATGGATGGCGTAGGTCACAAGGTCAGCGGCATTCTTGGTGGTGGGATCGGTGAAGGTGGAGATGTCCAGCACAATGCTGCTCCCATCCCCTCGGAGATACTCGCCGCTGTAGCTGCCGCCACCCACGGCACCGGCTATCATGGTATAGATGTGGTCGATGTTGCTTTTGTCATCCTCCGTGATTGCTCTGCCCAGATGGGCTTCCAGATTGGCGTATGCCTGGTACAGCGAGATCGGCACCGCGACGGTATATTCTTCTTCCTCTGTACTGGTAGTCCCGTCCTCCAGAGTCACTTCCACGGTTCGGGTTCGGGTTTCGGTGGTGTAGAAGCACCCCACGAAGCTGTTCGCCGCCCGTGTGGACGGGGCGTCCTCCCCAAAGCAGAGGGCATAAAAAACAGCCTTGACACGGATGGGGTCAAGGCTGTTGCCGCTGTCCATCTGCCCATTGGCAGAGGACACCGCCGAGTCCAGAAGAGAAAAGGCCGAGCGCATCTCCTCAATGTGATACCGGAACTCCGCAGGGACTTCGGCGGAGAACTCGCCTCCATAGAAGCACGCCTCCACCGAATAGTTGTTGTGTTCTGAACCGCCGGAACCAATGGCGCAGAGCAGGGCGATCAAAAGAATGACCGGTGAAAAGACTGCCACCAGAATCCAGCCCACACCTTTTCGGGTCTTTTCATTGGTGAGGAGCATGGCGGCGGCTTTTGCGATTGCCGCAGGCACAGCCATCAGCGACCACCTGCCGATCCGAAGAGTTTCTCCTTGTAGGACGGAGCATGAACCTCCAGCAGGTATCGCTCATTGCCGCACTTATACAGGCAGACGCCCCTCTGAGGAAACTTGATGAGGTTGTATTCCGACTCCTCCAGCTGAAGCATATCCATGTAGGATCGCTTGTCGATGGAGCCGGCGTTGAACAGGAACTGGTGGGGCGGGATGCTGAACAGGGGCTTTGTCATCTCACGGACGCCTTCCTGGTCAAAGTCCTCCAGATTCTGACTGGCCAGAAGCATGGCGGATTCTTTCTTTCGCACACGCTTCAGGCAGTTGCGGATGTACTCGATAGCAGTGGGGTTGGACAGCCAGATATACAGCTCGTCCAGAGCCGCCACGGTATTGCCCACGGTCAGAAGCTTGTCGGACATGAAGGACAGCACATTGAAGAGCATGGCGTTGCGGACATTCTTGGCGGCACTGAGCATCCTTTTCACGCCGAACACCAGAAAGCGGCTGGAGGTGATGTTGGTGTGTCCGTTGAAGAACTGGGCGTCGGCCCCCTTGCACATGGAGTGCAGGCCAAGCAGCACCTCCTGCAGGAGCTTTTCAGTATAGAGCTGGTGCTGACCGGCATCGTAGTTTTTGAATTCCTGCTCGATGAGGTCGTACAGATCGGAGAGAATGGGATAGTCCTCCGGACGCATCCGGCTGAAGTTGGTGCGCTCGGTGATGCCAAACTTCTGATACAGCTTGGACAGCATGATCTCAATGGTATCGATATGCGCGTCGCTGAAATCCTTATAGGCCCGGAAGAAGTCCTTCAGGAAGGAGATGTGCTGGGCCAGCAGGGTGCTTTTGCGAAAGGCCTCCGGCGCGTCGGTGGCATTGGGATCGCCGCCGTCATCCCAGCACTTGGGTTCCAGCACATTGATGATGTACTGTCCGGCCATGAGGTCGGCGAAGCAGCCGCCCACCGCCTCGCACATCTCCTGCTGTTCGTGTTCGGCGTCCAGGGAAATGATGGACTTGCCGGACTCCAACAGGTTCAGGATAAGCAGCTTCATGAGGTAGGATTTGCCCTGACCGGAGTTGCCCAGGATCAGGATGTTGGCGGAGGTCTTATCCTCGTCCCGCTGGTCGAAGTCCACCAGAATGTTGCTGCCGTATTTGTCTTTGCCAATGTAGAAGCCCTTGGGGTCCAGTTTGCCGGAGTAGTTGAAGGGATAGAGATTTGCCACGCTGGAGGCGGGCAGCACCCGTTCAAACTGGACGCCGAAGGCATTGTGACCGCTGGGATTGACACAGCGGAAGCCCTGCTGCTGGCGGAGCAGGAGCTTGTCGACATTCAGCTTGCTCCGTACCAGCTCCGTCAGCACATCGGTCTGGAGCAGCTTGAGGGTGTTGTAGTCCGAGGCGGTCAGCTCGATATAGACCGCACAGTGGAGCAGCGGCTCACGGTTGCGGTGCATGGCGGCCACCAGGGTCGCCACATCCTGCAGGTTGCTCTCGGCGGTGACCGTCTGCTGCAGGTCATTGGTGTTGGAACTGTTCATGCGGTTTTTGTTGGCTGCGTTCTGGATGATTCGCTTTTCCTCTGCGGGCGTGACCTGCCGGGTGTAGATCCGCAGGGTGATGCCGTCCTTTTCTCCCAGGTGGCGGAGGATGGCCTGCTCGTCCGTGCTGGTGGGGTATTCCCGAAGGGCCCAGACGCAGCGGTAGGTGTTGCCGCAGATGAAGTGGTCCGGCATGAAGCTGACCACTGAGGGAGCGATCATGTCCAGGAAGGACTTGATGTTCGCCTCCTCACGGCCCTGAGGTGCGGGGTTTACTCGTTTCTTTGCCATGGAATTCCTCCCTTTATTCGCCCACAATGACCCAGCGGTCACCGTCGTAGTCCTCGTACTGCTCGGTGGTCACATTCTGCTCGAAGTAGACGCCCAGCATCCGTTTGAGATCCTGCTCGGCGGCCCGGCGGGTGGTGAATCCGTTGTCATTGATGCTCTGCTCGATGCGGCTGAGGTACGGAAACACATCCGTATCCTTTTCCTTCCGCAGCCGGATGATGATATAAAACTCCCGGCTGGAGGCCATCAGCACCTGAATGCGGTCCAGGTGTGTGCTGTCCTGCTCCAGAAGCCTGCGTATGGCAGGGAGCTCCTCGCAGGTCTGCCGTTCCTGATAGAAGGTCTTGTTCCGTTCAAAGGACTCCTTGGAGTTGAGCGCCAGCATCTCGATCTCGGCCTGTCCCTTGACCACATTCAGCAGAGCGTAGATTCTGGCGCTGATGCTGGAGTCCGGCAGGACGCTGATGTTGGTGGGCTTGATGATGAAGAATACCAGGTCGCCCATGCGGGTGGCGATGCAGTAGTCTTTGACGCTGTCGATCCCCATGAGCTGCCGGGTAGACTGGGCCGACTTATCTTTTTTCTTTCTGCTCATACTGTGATCCCTCCTTTGGAAAAGAGCGCCGGAAACAGGCCGGTGCAGCGGATGGTGACGCGGCAGGTCACCGTCTTGGGGTGCTGGCGGAACCAGTATTTTGCCCGGACATTTCTCGCACCATCGCAGCGGGAGCTTTCACACAGGCGTCCGCCCACATAGCTTTTCAGAAGGGCCCGCAGACTGCGGAAGCCGTGATAATATCTGCCGTCCTCACTGCGGCAGCACCACTTGTTTTGGGACTCGTGCCAGAAATACGCATTGTCACACTCCCAGCGTCTGCGTTTCCGGCTCCACCGAAGGGTCAGCGAAGCAGACAGATCTTTTTCTTCGTATCCTTCGGTTTCCTCAAAAGAGAAAGGAGGCGCCGTACCGAACATGGTTTCGTCATAGCTCATATCACATTCTCCATTCATAAAATTGCTGTCTGGTGATCAGGAAGGCCACCGCATACCGGATAAAGTCCAGAATGCTGGTGCCGTCAAACCGGATGCTGAGGAAGGCGTAGACCGCCGTCAGCACCAGCGGAATAAAAATTCCGGTCTGGGTCAGCGCCAGGACGGAGAGCAAAAGCCCTACGCCGATGACGCCCACATCCTTGAGTTCCCAAAGCCACAGCATTGCTTTGGCGGTCAGGTTATCGGGATAGATGTACAGGATAGTTCACCTCCAAGAAAAAAGCCGCCGGGGTTCATTCCCCGGCGTCCATGCGGTATCTCATTCGTTGGTCGTTTCCTCGGTCTGGTTCTGCGCCTCATATTCGGCCAGCGCCTGTTCGATGAGTCCGATGACGAACTCCTTCTGGCTGATCTTCCGGCCGCGCTTCTTTTCGGCGGCGATGAAGTTCTTCAGCCGCTGATCCAGTTCCTCAGAGATTTGGAATGCCAAGGTTTTGGTTGCTGCCATGATCGTTTTTCCTCCTTCGAAGTGTTCTTTGAGTACCAGTTCCACATATTCTCCCAAGGTGCTCAGCGCCAGCTGCTCTTTCTCCGCAATGACCTTGGCGTGGAGGTCTGCGGGAATCATTGCACAGAGATTCTTTTTCGCATTCATGGAGCGTTCTCCTTTCTGTATTTTGCAGGCAAAGCATACTGCACCCAAGGACAAATAGCTATTCACACAACCCAACAAAGAAGCAAGCGTAAACGAAGCAGAAGCAACAAGGCACATTCAGCTTGCCAGAAGCACCAGCGAAATGCCATGGAGAACATAGTCCACGCACGGAATGGCAACGGAATTGCCCAGTGCTTTGTAGCGGGCTGAGTCCGAGGCGCCGGGGATGGCTGTCCAATTGTCCGGGAAGCCCTGAAGGCGCTCACACTCCAGTGGGGTCAGCCTGCGAATCAGCTTTGGCCGGCCTGTCCCTTGCAGCACAAGATCTGTGGCATCCTTATGCTGACGGGCACTCTGGGTGCTGACCACCTCGCCGTCCTTGAACACATCCACCCGCTGCCTGCTGAATACCGCATGGTGGTCGGTTGCGGTCAAGGTATAGGCGATGTCCTGCTGATAGCCGATGCCGTTCCCACCGTTTTTGGGTTGCCTGTCGATGGCGTTGCCGGTGATGCAGAATACCGGTTCCTGCTCTACCAACGGCACATTGTTGCCGCCGGTACCGTACCGTGCGGACATGGTGGGAGCGACCCGATGCGGACCGGTGTAGCGGGAGTCGATGCCGTGGTTCTCATAGACCAGCGGCTGGTGTCCGTGTTCCTGGGCTCGGAGAGTCCCTGTCACATTTTCACTGCATTCCATGACGCTGCCGCCCTGGTCGTTGAGGCACAAAACCGATGGCATGCAGTTCCCGCCAGCGCTGCCCTTCAGCGTGGGGGCGAGTTCTTCGCCATAGCCGATGCCTCCGGCGGATGCTCCTGCACCGGCAGAGAAACCGGCAGTCAGGACGCAAGGGTAGCCCTGTCCGGCCTGACCGCCCCCTGCACTCAGGGATGTATGGCGCTCCGGCGTCAGGAAACAATCGCCGTTGCCCTTGGCCACTACACCTTCCGCAATGAAGGTTTGCTGCTTCATTCCCGGTTGGGCGCCCAAGGCTCCGGCCACATCGTGCAGATCCCGGACTTCATCTCTCTGATTTGCCGCAAAGGCAATCGGCTGGAGCAGACCGTTTCGGCCTGTGGACATCCCGCAGTTTACGCCAAGCGTTGCCGCAACATCGCCGGTCAAATCGCCATTGTACCCATCAAAGCCTTCCACATCATCCTTGTCTGGCTGTGTGACAAAGGTCTGCATTTGCATATTGTTAGTGGCCATTAGGGCGCCGGACACTCCGTGCAGGTTGATACCTTCATCCCTCTGGTTGATATGGTACGCTTCCAACTTGGTGGCGTCGCCGTCCGGTGGAGCGACTCCAGATTGGATTTCCAGCGCCCGTTTGAGCTTCTTGGGGAGCTCTTTTCCTCGCTCAAGGGCCCGGCGCAGGATACCCAGGCAGGCTTTCGGGGTCAAATAGTATTTGTCCGGCGGATCGTCCTGCAAAATCTGCGACAAGGAAGATTCTTTTTCTTCTCTGGGGGACACCCCAGTATTGAGCGTCAAGGCATCGCCACGCCAGGGAGAAATCAGTTCCCAATACGATTCGCCCAGCAGATTCCCAGCGCCCGGTGTCAGGTCGAGGGACTGAAACACCACCGACTTTAATTCGGACGATCTCCTCGAGGACGATCCGGAAGTCCTCTCCTTTGGGAGTTCCGCTGGAGAAGGCTCCGGGAACATTCTCCCACACCATAAATCGAGGTCGTATATAGAGAGCTGTTCTGTTTCGTAATCGTTCTGCATTTCTCATCTCCTTTACAAGTCTGACCTGTTCCATGAACAAGCCGGAGCGCGCGCCGGAGAGACCGGCGCGGTTTCCGGCCACAGACAAGTCCTGACAGGGAGAGCCGCCGCAGATGATGTCCACCGGCGGCAGCTCCGCACCGTCAAGCTTTGTGATATCGCCTACATGGACCATATCGGGAAATCGAAGCCGGGTCACCTCTATCGGGAATGCTTCGATCTCGCTGGCCCACACAGGAACGATGCCGTTGTGAATGGCGGCCAGCGGGAATCCCCCGATCCCGTCAAACAGGCTGCCCATCGTCGGCGCAAGTTTCGCATCGTTCATTTCCGTGCGGACACGAAAATTCACTCGCTCCGCTGCGCCTCCTCTCCCCACACAAGCCGCGGTATCGGGCTTGTGCGGGGGCCCCATGCTGTTTGTTCTCATTTGGCTACCGCCTGAACGATGGTTCTTGTGGTGGAGACTGCGGCCTGGGCGGTGTAGACCGCAGACATGATGTTGGCTCTTGTGGTGGTATCCAGGCCAAAGGCTCCGGCGATACGGGGGATCTCACCGGCGGACAGCATCAGGCCAAGGCCCAGAAGCGCATTATCTTTAAACACCATCAATCCGGCTATCAATATGGTGGATTGCAGGAAAGCGGTCAGGCACAGGCCGATGATCTGCTTGCACCACTGGATGAAGCCGTCGGTATAGCCGCGGGGCACGCTGAACATATAGAGACTGCCTACCGCAATTTGAATCAGAAGGATACCGCCGCGCTTCAGGTTTGCAAAGAATACCTTGATCACCGCATAGGCCATCAGGATAATACAGAACAGCAGCATGATCGGGCTGGTGATGGATGCAAACCCAAAGTATGAGCCGGATGTCATGCCTGTCAGGGAATCCACTCCGCTGAGCGTATCGACAATCTCGGTCGCCACCTCGCCAATGGAGGTCCCATATCCGGTAATTCCGGCGGTGAGGCTGGCCTGCAGCGTGACAGAGAGTTCATAGAGCCGAACCGGCACCACGGTAAACAGGCTTACCGCCATAAAGCCCTTGATGGCGTTGAGGGCGATCTCCTTGACATTTCCTCTGCCGGAGGAGTATTCAATGCCGCATTCAAAGCAGGCCACCACCAGGCCGGTGCCGTAGAGCGCCCAGGCCAGATAGGAGAAAAACAGTACCACGCTCTGCACCCAGCTCATCTCGAACAGCTCAACGCCCATGTTCCCCATCTCGGCAAAGAAGTTCCCGAGGAAGCCCATGACCTGGCCATAGATCCAGTCAACGATCTGTCCGAGGATGGTGTCGGCAACAAAATCCCAAATAAACAATGGTTCGCTCACCTCTTTTCGGGGCGAGGCCGCACCAACTGCCTGGGATAAAGGGCCGGGGGCCGCACAGCTGGTACGGCCCCTGGGTCACTTACTTACATGGTCTGCTGCCACTGAGGGTCAGCCGTCTGGGTCTGCTCCTGAAATACCTCCAGGTAGTCGGAAACCGCCTCCGTGAGCTGCCGGTAGTCCCGGCTGTTGGGATGGTAGACATACCAGTCCGCTTTCCCGTAGTCATCCCAGATGTAGGGGGTGATCCCGTTTTTGAAGTTCGGGTTGTTGGTCTGCTTTTTCCCGAGGATGTCGGAAAGGTTCAGGAGCAGCGCATCCACCTGGCCTTCGTTCCGGTTCAGAATGGAGATGCGAAGGGCATGGTATTGATTTGCCACAATTCCAGTGACGAACTGGATCTTTGCCCGGTTCAGCTCATTCAGACGCACATAGCAGGCCCGGCCTACATAAGTGGCATCAGGGTACTTCGGGGCAACGATCCTGTGAAGCTCTTGCTCAAAAAAGTTCATATGCCCTCCTCAGATGCCCACGATGTCCCAGAGATACATGGGAGCCGTCAGAGTAAACACCAGGCAGGCAAAGAGGATGGCCGGAGCCGCCCACTCAAACTGACCGGACTTCCGATACTCGAAATAAGCGGTACCCAGCTTGGCAAAGAAGAACACCGCCAGGATCAGGTCAATGGCGGGAAACACCACGTTGTTGACCACAGTCTTGATCTGAGCGGATGCGGTGGTCCAGGTACTCTCCACGGCGCCGGCCACATCCCCGGTCCCTGCGGCAAAGGCCGTGGTTGCCGTCAGGCAGACCATAGCCAGCACCACGATCATCATAACAATCAGGCGTTTGCAGTTATATTTACGCATAGATGAACCTCCATTGTGAGTTTGTTAATTTGCGGGGGCGATATGCCAGTCTTCCCATAGGTCGCCCGAAATCCGAATGGAATCCGTTAGGTTCATGGACAGCATGCCTGCCGGCGTCCAGCAGTCCAGGAGCCAGGTGTACGGCGTATAGCTTCCATCGGGATACCAGATGGGGGTGAAATGGGTCGGCCTGTTATATGTGCTGTAGGGATTATTCTTGAAGGCGAAGGCGGAGCGTTTGCCGCTGACGCTTCGATCCAGAAGCCGCCAGAATCCTTCGTAGTTGAACTCCGGGAAATAGGTCACGGCATTTTGCGCCGCAGTCACGGCAGAGCTCTGGGTCGTGCTGACATTGGCAGTCACAGTCTGCTGGATGCCGTAACCGCTTTTGGCGGTCGTGGCGCTTGCTGTGGGGGACATGCTATCCGGCGTAATGGCCATGGAAGCCGACAGGCTGGCGGAGTAGCCGCTATAATCAAACTCCCACCAGCCTTGATCCTCCCACCAGCCGTTGTCCACCCAGTGGTACCAGCGGTCCGTGTGGGATTTGCCCTCGCTGTCCGTCCACCGGTCCGTGTGCCAGCACTTCTCCCAGTTTTCAACCCACACCCAATTCTCCTGCCACCAGGGAGACCAGATGCCCCAGGAGGCAGAGGTCACTTCCTCTTTCTCCGGGATGCTCACCAGGGTAAAGTCATCGTTTCGGTCATCGGCCACGGGATTGGGGGGATCGTTCCCGTCCAGATCAACGATATTGGCAGTGATGGTGCTTTGGGCCGTGCCGCCGCCCTGGACTCGGACCCGGATGGTGCAGACACAGGGTTCCTCCGGCGTATGCCATTTCACCCAGACCAGCTGGCTGTCTCCCTCCGGGTAATAGACATTGCTGACCGTATAGGTGCTGCCTTCGATCACAAACTGCACGGTGACCGGGTTGTCCGGGTCAGACTGACCGCCGGACACCTCCACGGAGGTGATCACATCTGTGTCCACCCGGTATTCGTAGTCAAACTCGTCGATCTCCGGCGGCTCCAGCTCGTCGTTGAACCGGACAATGCCAATGCCCAGAGAGGAGATGATCTGGTCGTTGCTCACCTTGCTGGTGGTGCTGCCCGACCAGGCGGGATACCCCAGGTCTGCTTCCTCCAGAAAGATGGCCAGCGGCAGGTTCTGATGGGTCAGCGAGCCCATCCAGTATCGAAGATCACCGTCAACTGTCTTATCATAAAGGGCAGCTTCGGTTGCGGTCATAGCGTAGTTGGCGCCGCCGTAAACCAGGTATGCAATCGGCTCAATGACGATTTTATAATCACCGCAAATCAGGGTGTCAAAATCCATCCCAACATACCCGGCAATGGCCCGAATGACCTGTTCATCCGTAAAATAACTGCGGATGGCATCAATGCTGGCCGGATAGCTGCCGGAGGAGATAATGCGGGGAAGGCTTTGGGCTGGACGTATGCAAGTATATCCGCCTACAATTGGCCGTAGAGATGCACCGCTGTTATAAGATAGCTTGCTTATCTTTCCAAAGTGGATCACATTGGTACCCGGCATTTTGTTGCTCCAATCTATCGTGTTTCCTATGACCGCATGGCTACTTGTTTCAACAACAGAAATGCGGACGCCGTCCATGCCGGGGTTCCAATAGCTGGTGGATGTTCCGTTGCCCAGATTGCCTCCGCCGCTATCAATATTCTCATCGCCAATGGCGTAAGCAGGCACAGCGATTCCCAGCATCAGGACGACGGAAAGAATAAGCGCAAGAATTCGCTTCATAGAGGACCTCCTTTCGGATTTTTGGGCAAAAGAGAAGGCGCAGTCGGGATTGACTGCGCCTTCTTTACAATAATTGGTTAGTTTCCGCCACCCATTGTGCCGATTTTATTACCGTTTTCGTATATATCATTTCCTTCGATGACGGTGTTCTCGCCGCTGTTCTCCACATAACCGAAGCCGGGCACATAGACCTGACCGGCGCTGTTGGTGCTTCCGGCAGCAGGCTCTGTTTCGGTGGGGGTGACTGTGGGCGGCTCCTCATAGGTGGGCGGCTCCTCGTCCTCGGTCCTGCGTTCCTCCTCCGGCACATCTTCTGCGTCGTGGTTCTCCGGCAGTGTCGAGGTTCCATCTGGGGCTTCCGGCTTTTCAGGCTGCTCCGGTTTGACCGGGTCGGCCTGGATGGTCTGCTCCAAACCGCTGGAGTCGGCGCCCTGGGCGGGATCGGTTTCGGATGCGTCCGGCACCTCCACCTGGATGTCCACATCCGTCTGCCCGTCGCTGTTGATACTCACATCCGGGTCGCCACTTTGCGCCGGCTCATCGGATACCACACCGGAAGGAATCTCGGCTTTGCCGCCAAACCGGGCGGCGATTCCAATCGCAACGGCCGCACAGAGCAGGCAGCCGATGGAGATGAGGATCATTTTCTTCGTCTTTTCTGTCATAGCGCATACCTCCCTTGAACATTTTTCTTGTTAAGTGGACAATACCACATCTTTTCGCGGAAGTCTATTGCAAAGGAGAAACCTTTTTAGAAGAGCGGGATATACTTCGCTTCCGTGTGCAAAGTCATGTTGGCAGAGGGCAGAAGGTTTCCGAGAAAGCGTACCGGAACCTCCAAGTGAATCTCCACCACAGCGGTGTAACCCTCGCTCTGACCGGAACTGAGGCCGTTGTTCTCCAACTCCACAGACAAACCGGAGATTATGTACTCGATCTCTCCGCCTGAACGCTTCTGGTACCCCTGTGCCGTATTTTCCAGGCCCAGGGTTTCGGAAAGCTGACCGTATACATCGCCGGTGTCGATGCTCTCATCCCAGCGGCCTGTGCCGTCCGGATACCATCCGGCGGCATAGCCCTCCCGCACGGCGTGGTACACATCGTCATAGTTGTCATTGACGGTGGAGATCACTGCCTGCTGTGCGGCTTCCTTCACGCCCTGGGCGATGATCCATAACCGGCAGAATTCCGCCACGGCACAGAACAGCATCAGCAAGACCAGCACAATGGCCAGGATCATGGGGGCGCCCTCGCCGGAGCGACGGCGAAAAATAGCCTTTCTCACTTCCAGTACACCTCCGACTTTCCTGTGGCCTCCGCAGTCAGCGTAATAGGGAATGAGCCCAGCCCCCCGAAGAGGCCGATATCCGTTTCCAGCGTCAGGGTCACAGTGACCTCATCGTTGAGTTGGATGCGTCCGGTGGCGGACCACCGGATGTCAGGGTCAAGCCCGGTGCTGTCGGTAAGCGCCGCCGCACGGCGAGTGGTTTCCGTACCGACCCGGCCGGCAATTTCCGCCTCACGCACCAGCTCCACGGCATAGGTGTCCAGCTGCTGTTTGGTGATATAGACCGGCAGCACACGGACCACCAGCGCCAGCACCAGCATGGCGCATACCACCAGGACGCAAACATCGATATAGCCTTCGCCGGAGCGCCGTTTCAGTAATTTTCTCATGGCGACCTCCTTTAGAACAGGCTCCCCAGGGAGTTGACGATCTGGTACACGATGATGACGATATAGGTCATCATAAAGCACAGGAGCATGATAAAGCTGAATACCCGGATCTTGGGCGGGATCTTGGCGGCCTTGGCTTTGAGCCGCTGCAGCTCCTGTGCTTTCAGATCATGGGAGAGCATCTGAAAATACATCCTGCCATCGTCGCCCCGGAGGATGCCGATGAGGCCGCGGACGATGTCTGAAATGATGGCTGAGCCCATTCTGGCCTCAAAGCGGATGAGCGCCGCCTCGTAAGAGGAGGACCGCATATCCGCAGTCAGCACATCCAGCTCACGACCAAAGTCAGGCCCGGCGTGTTTCTTGTAGTTTTCCAGAATCCGCAGCACATCCCGGCTGGCAGCCAGCTCCTGATGGATGGTGGCGACGAACCGGGGCAGCTCGCCTTCGATCAGTTCCATTCTGGCCTTGACCAGCTCGTCAGCACGGCGGCTCTCCTTGAACCAGGTCAGAACGGCCAGCACCACGATGAGGGGGCTCAGGATGGGCAGGATCAGCAGGCACGGGATGATGCCGAGCAGGATGAGGCAGGGCTTCAGAATTGAATAAGCCGAGTAGACCTGGGGCGTCATATCCAACCCTGCCGCCGTGAGCTTGCTCTCCAGACGGCGGTATTTGTATTCGTCCATTCGGATCAGCGGAGCCAGCTTCAATGCCCAGCCGAGGATCAGCGCCTCCAGAGATTTGACCAGACTGCGTTCCCGCCGCCCAGCAGAGATGAGCGCCCGTTCCGCAGCCAGCCGGGGAATTTTCAGCAGGTCGGCAAGGACAAAATACAGTCCGGCGGCCAGTGCGGCGCCGAACAGAAATAAAAGTGCGCCCATTTCCTCACCTCCGATACTCGATGGGCTGCGTCAGCTTCACCACAAAGGCAAAGGACACGAATACAGCTGCGATGCAGACGGCGATGACCATCTGGCCGGGGATGGTGTCCACCAGAGTGTGATACCAGTCCGTGTTGATAAACCGCACCAGCGGGATATTGATCAGCACCAGGATCGCCATGGTGACGAATTCCTTGCGGGGGCCGAAGACCAGATTTTCCAGTTCTCCGTTGACTACCCGCATATCCGACAGCTTGCTGACGATGGGAGTCAGGGTGCTTTTCAGGCTGCGGTCTGTCTGGCAGGCGGATACCGCCTCGCACCACTCCTGCCATACCTCGTTGTCGATGGCATATTTCAGGTCATGAAGCGCGGCGTCCATGTCCGGGTCAATGTGCTTGATGCGGGTGAGAAACCGCTGGAACACCTCCTGCACCGGGTGGTGCAGGTACCGGACATTTTCCTCCACCGCCTGCTGGAAGTTTTCCGTGCGCAGATAGGCGGTGGTGATGACCGACAGCGCCGTTTCCAGCTCGGCGGCCACATCCTTTTTGAAGCCTCCGGCCGTCAGCTTGACATACCAGAACGGCATCAGCATAAAGCCGACGGCCAGTACGGGGACGAGGAAGGCGTTCCCGGCAAGAATGGCGATGCAGGCGCCCAGGGCAAACAGCACCAGAGATGCCATGCACACCATGGGGAATTTTCCCTCCCGCCCGGATGCGGCCAATACCGCCTGGGCTTCTGTGATCTCCCGGCGAAAGAAACCGGCCTTTTTGCGCTTGGTCGTCTCATTGATGTCCGCCCGGATGCTGCCGGGGGCGGCAGTCAGCCGGGAAAAGATGCTGTCGCTCATTTCTGCGGGGGAGATCCCCAGCACCATAAAAAGCCCGGCGATCATGCCCACGCAGGCGATCAGTTGGATCGTTGTCATGCAGTTTCCTCCTTCCTCTGGATAAACTGCTCCAGCTCACCGTGGGGCATGCCGTTTTCGATGAACCGGCGCTGCAGGCTCCCGGACATCTCCTCACACTTCTGGTGATGTCCCTCGATGATAAAACGGTCGCCCTCCAGACGGTTTTCCGTGATGTTGTACTCATAGAGCTTATGAAGCCTGCGGCTTCCGTCTGGCAGGATCTCGCACTCGGAGATGTTGGTGATGCGGCGCTGCTTGTTCTCCAGCTGGCGGCAATAGACCACGATGGGATAAGCCTCGGTGACATAGCCCATGAGCGTATCGTCGGGGGTGTCCACGGCCCGCTTGCACAGGGACACCATGCGCCGATAGGTACCCTCACTGGAGCTGGAGTGGATGGTGGTGAGAACGGCCACACCCACACGGGCGGCTTCCTGGGCAGCATTGGCCTCCGGGCCGCGCATCTCACCAACTGCGATGATGTCGGGGTTGAAACGAAGGGCAATGTCCAGCAGTGCGATCTGGTCGATGCGCTGCCGCTCATTCTCGCTGTCACGGGTCTGGGTATGGACGACGGAATTGACCACCCTGCCGTTCTGCTCCCGGATGAGCTGAAGCTCACGGGAGCCGTCCTCAATGGTGAAGATCCGCTTGCGGTCGGGAATGGTGGACATGAGCCAGCCCGCCACGGTGGTTTTGCCGGAGCTGGTGGCGCCAGCCACACAGATGGACACGCCATAGCGCAGGCAGGCGGACAGAAAGTCCAGCATTTCCTCCGTAGCGGTTCCGCTGCCCACAAAGTCCTCCTTGGTCAGATTCTTGGGATTGACGATTCGGATGGAGGCCGCAACACCTGCGTCCTCGTCCAGCACGGGGGTCTTAATGACCGAAACACGGATGTTTTTGGCCAGACGGGAGGTGATGATGGGACTGGCGTTGTCCAGCACCTTGCCGGAGTTCTGCAGCATACGGCGGATGACATTGGCCGCATGGTCCGGCGAGTCAAAGTGTTCCTCCAGCTTGACGGTGCGGCCGTCGGAATATTGGATCTCGATGTCCCGCCAGGAATTGATGTCGATCTCCTCGATGCCGTCTGCAAAGATGTACTTGGTGAGGAAACCGTATTCGGCCATTTCCGTGTACAGAGCGTCCACCAGCTCGCCCTGCGTCATGCCGTCCACAGCCATTCGGTTGTCCTGCAGATACCGGGCGATGCGGCGCTTCATCTGCTCCTTGGCCTCATCCCCGCTGTCGGTAATCAGGGTGGCATAGGCGCCGGAGAGGTAGGACTGCACCTGACTGAGTACCTCCCCGAAGGGCATCCCCTCGGCCTGGGGAGCGAAGAAGACTTCGCTTGCCTTGGGGGCGACCTTGGCTTCCGCAAAGATGGACCGTCCGGTATCCTCCTCAAAGGCGATATCATGCACCTCGGCCGGTTCTGGCCTGGCTTCCACCGGGGCGGCGACCGGGTGCGCAGCAAATATGGAATTGCTTCTCTTGTCGCCAAGCATCAGAACACCTCCTTGCAGATTTTCTCGATCTCCCGGCGAAACGCCTTGCTGTCCTTCATGGAGAGGTCATTCAGGAGCGTCCCCTCCAGATACTGCTCCTCCAGTTCCTGAGAGTACGGCAGCTTGAAAGCAACGCTGCCCAGCACTTGACCGATACGGTCGGCAGCCTGCAGAGGCTTGATATTGGACGCAGCTTTATACTGCTTGTCCTCGTCCCAGTGCAGTTCCCGGAGGAGCGGGAGCTGGCTGGACAGGTACCCGATGGACTTCAGATCGCAGTTGGCCAGCCGGAGGACGCTGTCGGCCTCCATGAGCGCCACGGCGGAGAGGATGTCATTGGCGATATAGCTGGAGCAGTCGATGACCACATAGGGGGCGATCTCACGCAGACCGCGGATGAGTTCCTCGGCCTGCTGCTTGGTGCAGGCCGCGTAGGTATACTCGTTCTCGCCCTTTCGCAGCCCCAGTATGGTCAGATAGGACAGCTTTTTGTGGGTGGTCAGGTTGTGCTTGATGAGGTTGACGGAGATGCGCTGGGCCGCAAAGATGCTGCCCAGGGATTTATCGCACTCCAGCTCGGAGGGCGGGCAGATGCAGGGCATCATGGGGGCGGTCATGTCACAGAGCAGCAGCGCCACATTTTTCTTCTGGGAGGCCAGATGCTTTGCGATCTTCACCGCGGTAACCGTTTTACCGCAGCCGGGGCTTCCCCACACGGCGAGAACGCCACCGCCGGACTCCACAACAGGTTCCAGTTCCTCCGGCTCCGTGTTTCGACGAAACAGGCTTCCTTTGATGAAGTTCATTCTCCAGCCGCCTCGCTCTCTGCGGCAGGATCAGCGCCCTCGCTTTCCTCGGTTTCAGCGCTTTCCGCATTTTCAGCGCCCTCCGCCGCCTCAGCCTCCGGCTCGGCGTACAGTTCCTCGATCAGAGCGTCCTGCGCCGCGATAAATTCATCGGCATTCTCAGGTGCGCCGCGGTAGACCAGGGCCAGATGCAGCTCGCTTTCCTGTTCCAGTCCGGCCAGCACCTTGGCCTGCTCGGTGGTCACCAGAAGCGTTACGGTAGAGGGAAGCTCTTTTTCATCCTCAACAGCCTCGCCGGTGTTGGCGTCGTAACCGGAGGAAGCGGTGACGGAGATGACCTCTACATACTGCAGCTCAGGCGGGATCACGGTTTCGCCCATACCCTTGTAGTCGGCCACAAGGACGGAG
The DNA here is from genome assembly GCF_002161755.1 of Flavonifractor sp. An4. Lineage (NCBI taxonomy): Bacteria > Bacillati > Bacillota > Clostridia > Eubacteriales > Oscillospiraceae > Flavonifractor > Flavonifractor sp. An4. The sequence goes on from NZ_NFIL01000003.1 coordinate 142,929, forward strand.
ACGATGTCTCCGCTCTCCAGCTTGCCGGAAAGGCCGGTGGCAAAGCTCTTGATAGTGACCGAGATGGCCTGTTTGTTCCCGTCCAGACTGTACAGATAGGCGTTCTCAGCGGCGGGCTCATAGGAGAGCTTGCTGTCCAGAATGTAGTCGCCCATCTTCAGGTCGGCGGTGGCATACTTGCCAATGACGTCATCCTTGTCTGTCATAATGCCGGAGGGCAGGTTATAAGCGCCCACCTCCACGGTCTGCACCATCTCGGCGGTGATCTCGTCGCCCTCCTTGATGTCGGCGGTGACGCGGACGATTTCAGTCTTCTCGCTGGCGCTGCGGCTGAACAGGGGCGTCACCCCAAAGCAGATGAGGAGCGCAAGAAGGATACACAGCACACCGACCACGGTGCGGTTGCGAAAGATTTTCATATGAGCCTCCTTATAAGAAATATGCGGGGATGAAAGCCACCGCGAAATACGGAACCAGCGGCTGCTTTGCCGATGCGCCCTCCCGCAGTGCCGGGATCACCCGCATGGCAAAGGAAACGAAAAGGAGCGCAGCGGCCATAAGACACAAGCCGGTGATTACCCGGTCAACTCCCAGAACAAATCCAACGGCGGCGGCTAACCGCCAATCGCCGCCCCCCATCAGGCCGAGACCTGCACAGAGGTAAAATGGGGCCATTGCCAGCAGCGCCCCCAAAAGGGAGGCGGGGCTGATGGTGATCAGCCCCGCCGCAGCAATGATGATACAGACGATGTCGCAGACCGTTCTGGTTTTCAGGTCATCCACGGCGGCATAGATGAGACCGCCGCAGAAGACCAGTGCCTGTACCCAGAGCATCAGCCCGCGTAGTTGAACATCTCCTGAATCCGCTGGGTGACGGTGGGCATGACGGTGTCGTCCAGCACAGCGTACAGACCGGCCAGCACCAGGGCGCCCAGAACGACGGCGATCAGCACCTTGACGGCGGTATCGATGTAGCCCTCGCCGGCGTTGCCGCTGACAGCCCGGCTGTGGAAGGCGGCGATGGAAGACTTGTAGCTGGCGGCGGTGGTCTTGGCGGTGTTGGCGATGTTCTTAAACAGCTTCTTCATGAAAAATACCTCCTGTAAGTAAATCAATTTTGATTGTTTGTGGATGGCTTGATGATGTAGGTTCGGTCACAGTCTTCCTGATGCGGGAGGGCTGCGGCTACGCCCTGACAAGGTAAAGGCCGGACGATGGGCAAACGTCCGGCCTACATGGTCATTTCAATACATTCTGCTTGCTCCTGACTCTGGCTGAACTGGATGGGACGAAAGCCCACCCGGTCGCAGTAATAAAACTCGCTGCCGGAAGCGTCGTAAAGCTCCACCACATCGGACAGTGCCATTCGGTATCCCCGGTATCCGGGAGGAGGGCTATCCCTGCAGATGGCATAGATCCGCTCCAGATCATTGGTTCCCAGATTCCCTTCGAATACCTGGGTATAGTTGCCGGCATCCGGTTCTCCGAACTTTTTGACCAGATCCTCATATCCGATGAAACGCATGGTGACATCCACATCTTTTCGGAGCTGCCAGATGCGGCAGCCCTTCTGCGGCTGACCCAGCTCCTCACCGGGTACCTCACCGGCAGTCAGGCGGTCGAATACGCCCTCCTCCCACTGGGGAGCCAGGTTCATTCTGGCCAGATAACGGGACAGCTCATCGGTCTGGAACATTTCGTCCACAACGGCGGTGCTGTCCTTTACATAGCCCACCATATTGCCATAGAAGATCAGGCGGTTTTGGTTGTCTACTGTGAAACGAATCAGGGTGCATCACCTCCTTCCGGACAACCGGTTTACATCTGCTGACTCATAGCCTGCTCGGGAGCGTCGCTTTTCTGCTCCTGCTGCTCCTGGAGCTTCTGCTCGTAAGCGTCGTTGACCGCCTCCACCAGCGCGGTCCGTGCCTCGGCGGTAATGGCGTGGAAGGTGTCGTTGTATTTGGTTTCGCCATTTTTCTTGTAGGACTCCTGGGGCATGGAGATGAAGCGCCCCTTGTCGGACTCAATGACCCGGATGCCGTGGACGGCAAAGGCGCCGCCGATGGTGGCGCTGGCATAGGCTTTGGTCTTGAAGTCCCCATCCACCATACGGTCGATTCGCGCCTCCACCTGGGGCGTGGGGGTTTCCTGCTGCTTTTTCTTCTGTGTTGCCATGTGACAAATCTCCTTTCTTTCTTTACATGGATGGATGACTCATTTCGAGACCGGCGGGCGATTCCTGCCGGAGTTGCTCCAGCCGCTCTCTGGCCCAGTCGGGCAGATGCTCCTCCCGGAGAATGCCGATAAAGTCGCTGCGGTTCCAGCGTGTCTGCTCTCCATCGCCAAGACAGGTGGCGTATACCGCTCTGCCTGCGGCGGTGGGGACGCAGCCAAAGCCGCCGGTGGCCAGCCAGAGCTGATTTTCCGGCGCCCAGCAGGACTCCTTCAGTGTGAACGGACTCATGACCAGCACCTTGCCCTCCAGATTTTGGCCGGTCATATCGTCGCACTGGGAGCCGGTGAACAGCTTCAGCTCTGCCTGTGCCTTGCGGAAGTCGTTGACGAAGCCGTCCAGCACGGCGGGGTGGCTCTCCACGGTAAACTCATAATTGCGGTCGCTGGGCGGGATGAAGGTGGAGGCGGCCCACGCTTTGTTTTGCGGGCTGAATCGTCCGTCGTACTGCTTTTGCTGAAGCGTGGCGGACAGCACCCACCCCACACGTTTGAATCCGAAATTATCGATGACACTTCTGGCGCAGTCACGGTCCAGGTGCATCCCATCAAAGCCCCGGCGGATGGATTCCTCGATGGCCTGCTTACAGGCGATGTTCTCCAAGTGGCTTGCCCGCCAGAGGGCCACCTCGTTTTGCCGTTTGGCCTCGGCGAAGGAACTGAGATAGAGGTAGGCGTGGTCTTTAGTCATTGGCTTTCCCACTTTCAAGGATCGCCTTGGTCAGCGCATCGCTCCATGTGGTCTTGTGGTCATCGGATACCACCAGAACAGCGCCGTCCACGCTGAACACACAGAGGTTATCGTACAGGATGCCGGCATCCGCAAAGGCTTCGGCGGGGATGGGGAGCATATCTTCATCGCAGCCGTGGCAGCCGTCGCACATATCCCCATCGTCCTCCTGGGCCTCCCAGTCGGCCAGCATATCCTCCATCAGGCTGTGGGCCAGTCGCAGCAGAGTTGTCGTGGCGGCAGCCTTCTCCGCAGGCTCCATCTCCTGCTTGAGCAGGACGATGGCGTTTTCCAGGGTGTGCAGCTCCAGCGTTTCCTCCCTGTCCAGCCCGCTTAAGGTCAGGGCGGCGGGCTGGATGACGGCCTTGCCGTCGCTTGTGTACTTGATAAATGTCATGTTCATTCCTCCTGTTTGAGTTCTTTTGTGGGTTCATGGATCAGGGTGTATTTTCCCTCCTCCTCATCCGCGGCAGACAGGTTGAAAAGGTTGAGCTGCCAATGCCTTGCGGAATTGTGGCGGCGGGGGTCGTAATTGGTGATGACGATCTCCTCATACTCGCTTCCGGCCTTCTGCGACATGCTGTTGGGGCGAGTGGTGTGGAAGATGTAAAACTCCTTGTACAGCTCCACGATGAAGGGGCAGTAGTTGTAGGACACCATCACATACCCCTGGCACTCCAGAAGGGCGTCGTGGAGGCGCTGATGATCTTCCTTGGGAAACACCGCCGCATAACAGTCCTCCGCATCGTAATAGGGCGGATCAAAATACAGAAATGCGTCTGGCCGGTCGTACTGACGGGCGACCTCCACACAGTCCTTGTTTTCGATGACGACATTTGCCAGCCTGCGGGAGCACTCCCAAATCAGGTAGAAGAAACGGCGGATGTCGCAGGATTTTCCGGCAAAGGACTTGGCACCGCCGCTGAAGCTGTATCGGATCAGCTTGAAAAAGTCGGCGGCCCGCCGCACATCGCCGCGAGGCGCCCGTTCCAGCATCATCCTTCGGATGGTCTCGGCATCCGGCGGCTCCAGATACCGCTCCGTCAGCTCCATCTCCTCGTCCAGATAGTCATCGGTGAATTCCTCTTTGGAGAAGAACTTATACAGCACATTGAAATCGTCGCGTGTATTCAGCGGCAGAAAACCCAACTCCAGCAGAAGCGCCATGGTCCTGTTTTTGACACAGCAGAACAGGTTGGTCAGGTCACTGTTGAAGTCGTTGTAGACCTCCATACATCCCGGCTGGATGGGGCGGCTCAGGGTCACTGTGCCGCTGCCGCCGAACACATCAATAAACCGGGAATACCGCGAGGGAGACAGCTTTCGGATCAGCCACAGCAGCTTGCTTTTACCGCCCACCCAGGGGATGAAGCTTTTCAAGCGGTATCACCGCCCTCCAGCGGAAGGGATATCTGTCCGCTGTCGATGGATTGCTCCAGCGCCTTGGTGAGACCGCGTTCCGCGTGGGCGATCTTCTTGATCCGGCTCCGGAGCTGCCGGATCGTTCTGCGCAGTTCTTCCTCAGTACCGGCGTAATAATAGCCGGAAGCCGAGCTGCAGATGGGGACGCCATCCCCACGCAGGCTGTTGATCAACCGGCGCAGGTCGGGGCCGCGGATCTGGAAAGCTGCCTCCAGCTCCCGGCTGGATACGACCCTTTCCGCTCCCTTGTGATAGGTCTTCAGGTACGCAGCGATGGGGTTTGTCGTGGTCATGCGGGCTCCTTTCCGGGGCTGTCACCCGAAAAGAGCGCAAAAAATCAGGGGCCGTTTGTCCCTTTCGGGTAACGGCCCCTGTGGTGTTCAGGCTATTTCATTTCTTATTTCATCACCTCCGTTGCGGCGGCTGGTCTGTGGGTGGCTTTTCACATGGACATGGTCGGCTCCATATCCGGCTGACTGTACTCATAGACCAGCTCTGTGCCGTTCCAGGATACGAAGCCATGCGCAGCGGCGGACAGACCCATGTTCTTCATCCTCTGGTTGGCATACCCCTCCGCATCAAAGCAGGAGGCAAGCAGCTCGTCCCTGGGGTATACGCCGTCCCGTTTCGCCAGCTCTTTTCCGAAATCGGCGAGTTCCATGTCACGGGGCATGAAGTGATAGCAGTGGAGGTTCTGTGCCAGATCCAGGGCGTAATCCAGACGGTGGCAATCCTCCAGCTCCATCACAGCCTGCCATTTATCCAGCCACTGGGGTCCTCCCTGCCCCTGTTCCGCCCAGACATAGCCGAAGTCGATGGCGTGACGGACGAGTTCCGCTGCGGAGCCGTACTGAGAGAGGATGTCCTTCAGCTGCGGGAGGCAGCAGCCCACATCCACAGCAATGCACTCGCTCAAAGACTCCACCTCCAGTGCGTCCAGCGCCAGGAGAAGCTCGTCCGGGTGTGCGGCATCCATATACTCGCCGGTGTCCGGGAATCCCACCCACACGCCGTCCGTATTGAAGCGGCTTGCCAGCCTGACTCGGATACCGTAGTCGCCTTTGTCGGGATTCAGCGTCGGGGCGCCATCCAGAAACGGATCGATCAGGGAGGTGACCCTGATGAAGTGCCCGTCGCAGAAGGTGTTCCCACCTTTCTGGCGGTAAGCTGCCCCCACTTTCTCCGGGTCAAGAAATGCACGTGCCTGGGAGGCAGGGCGCTGGATCTGTTCCATGATAAATTTGCCAAGTCGGGCATCGTCCCCGGCGCCGTAGAACAGGTCGTAGTGATCCAATTGACTGGCAATCAGCATCACATCGCAGGTCATCCTCGGCTGCTCGATCTGCATGGCCCCTCGGAACAGGAGACTTTCTTTGACCGTCATGTTCTCGAACCGCCGCTCCAGCCAGTCGTGCTGGGACTTGGTCATTTCAAAGCCGTCCAGGAGATCAAGGAGCCGCCTGGTTTGCCGATTTGCCATCACATCATCTCCATTCCGGCCTTCTCTGCCTGCATTTCTTCGCTGCGGATCGGCTCGCCATCCCTGCGCTGGACCAGCCCATAGGGGGTCAGCAGTGCGTTGTTTGACGCCATGACATCCTTGCCGTAGCTGTAGAGGACAATGTGCTTTTGCAAAATAGACCGGGAATGCTCATCCACAATGAAGCGAAGCTCCTCTACGGCCACCTCCTCGGGGGTCCGCTGATCCGGCTCGATCAGGTAGTCATCCAGATTTTCCGCAATTCGGACAGCGGCAGCGATATCGTGACAATCCGCCGCAAGGATAACCGCCTTGTATGTGGAGAGGTCTCCTTGCGCGACCATCTCCTTGAAGCATTTGGCCAACTCGTTCAGTTCGTGAACATCATTGCAGTCCATGCTTTCCAGAAGCGCGGGCATCGCGCTGTCCTCCACCTGGACAGACATTTCCGACCATGAGGCGCCTCCGTAAGCCTCCAGAACAGCGTCCAGCCGTTCCTGCGTAGCGGGCAGATCCAGGCACATCCTGTTGTCCGGCTGCTCATCGGAGTGGGAGGGACACTTGCCGACCGTCAGGCGGATGCCATATTCCGGCGCTTCGGGGATCAAGGCCAGGCTGTCATATACCTGCTTCAGCTCGTTGTGCTGCGTGACATAACCACCGTTTGCAAAGACGCCGCCCTCCTCAAATCGGGCGTTTCTGCCGAGCTTCTCAAAGTCCAGGTACTCGAAGATGGGGTCGGGGACTTTGTCAAGTGCGGGGATGAAATCATTCTCGGCGTAGAATCTGCCCAGCTGCTCATCCGTTGAGGCGTTGACCACGTGGCAGCAGTCTGTGCTGTAGGCCAGATCGATCATGGTGGCAACACTGATGGGGCCGTACTTTTTGGCCACCTCCATGTTGAACAGCCCTTCAAAGGCAGTCTTTTCTCTGCCGTTCATCTGTCCCAGACAGGTTGCCAAAGCGTTAAGCTGATAGAGATCGCATTCATGGGCCAAATGGTCTTGCAGGAAGACAAAGCCATGGTGTTCGAGGAATTCCCATCTCGGCTTTTCGCCCAGCGTCATCTGAAGCTTGTCCAGCGCATCCAGAAGGCCGTAGTAGGTAGCCGGAAGCTCCAGCTCGCACCACCGGTTCGTCTTCTCCCCGAACAGCTCCACACGAAACACTTTATCCAAGGGTCATCCCTCCCATCGTCGTTCCATGCTCCATATCATTCGCCTCGTCCGGGGGACAAGGCTCACTCATTTTGCCGGAACTCCTCTCCCCACCGAACCCGCTGTGCCGGGCTTCGGCGGGGGCCCCGGTTTGTACATAGTCTTCCTGGTACTTGGCGGGGTCAGCGCCGGGGGCATCCCAGCCGCACATACTGCCCACCTCCATGGCCTGCCGCTGAATGGGGCTGACTCCCAGTTTTTCGTTCAGCTCGTCCGCCAGCTCCACATTTTTCTCCTTGTCGCCGGTGTCCCAATCGGAGGGGTAGTAGCCGGTCTCGCCCCGGCGGATGCAGATGAGATCGCCGGTGGACCTGAGGGTGGAGAAGCACATCTCCGGCAGGCCGTCTGCCACTCTGGGCGCGAACTGCTCCGCCTCGGTTCGGATGTCCCAATTGTCCTCCATGCTCCACAGGTGGACATACAGCTCGTCGTCGCCGACGCAGATCTCCCGCTGTTCGAAACCCTCGCCCCAGCCATCCGAGGCCTGGCCGGAGACGTACTCCTTCAGGGTGGTCAGATCTTCCGGGGTGAGGGCGCCGACCACCCGGCACTCAGCCACGCCCCATAGCCGGCCGTTCCGCTCCTCGACGGTGAACACGGCGGATTTGACCTTCTGGTTGACGCTGTCATCCTTGCCATACCAGTGCATGATGCCGCTCTCGGCTTCTTCCGGCATCCGGTTGTTGATCAGGGCTCTGAGGATCTCGCCCTCATAGCACCGCAGCAGCCTTCCGTCCAGCGGGGTGCTGTCGTCCTCCATCTCCCCATACTCGTTGCGGGTGTAGAGATCGGCGGTCAGGGGCATATACAGCTTCAGGGTGGTGGGCTCGGGCGGCAGAACGGTGAAGCTGTCCTCACCGATGATCAGCGCCAGGGTTCTGCCGTTGTCCCACTTCATGTGGAACTGCCCAGCATCGTCGATGTAGTCCAGAGTCCCTGTGCTGCCCGGCTCCAGCGGGGCATACGGGTCTTTCATCTCTCTGAGCTTGATCCTCGAACCTGCGGGGAACTGTTCCCGCAGGAAGTCCAGCCATTCTTTTGGTGCTGACATTTACATTCCTCCCATATTCATATTTTGGCCGGGATTGTTTTCATAGTCCGCAAGAGAATGGGGATTTTCTTCGCCATAAAGGTCGAAGAGGATGTCATCCACCTGTTTGCGGACAGCCGGGTCATCCGTCAGAGTCTCATACCGGAAACCCGTCACATCCCGATACGGCAGTTCCTGCCGGATGGCAGCCAGATAGGTTTGGGGATCGTGATACTCCCGCTGTTCCCCATTGGCAAAGGTCGCACGCCCCACGGCCCTGTTCTGCTGGGCCATCTGCTGCTGACGCAGGTCATAGCAGTAGAGATACCCCTGGTAGTCGCCGGGAAACGGGGTGCAGCGCAGGCAGTAGCGGTAATGCTCCGTTTCTGCGATGTAGCCATAACTCCGGCCGTCCTCGGTGATGGCCCCGCCGTTCCGATAGCAGTAGGCTCTCATCGATGCCAGGTCCTTCAACGGGCCATCGGCACGAAGGGTGTCCACCACTTCCTGAAGGTCATCCTTAAATTCCCCGGTGTTGAATTGGTCTTCGTTATGGGGCCACCAGGAATGGTGAAATCCTTTTCCGGAAGAACCGAAATCCATCCGCACATGGCCCACTGTACCGGCCTGAAGGTCCCGTTCTTCTTCCACCTGAGAATAGAACAGGCCCGCCTCCTCACGGGAAGCGGGCCTGAGTTTATATTTGGGTGGAGTCTTCAACCCATACTGTTTGCAAAATTCCGTGAGTGTGATCTCATCGCCGAGAAAATCCAGCGCATCACCAATCTCACGGTAGTCCTGATTATCCGGAAAGGAAATCGGTTCCGGCACAACGATAGAACCAGCGTGATTAACCACAACCAGAATTTCCAGCGTACAGGGTGAGCCCGGATCATTGTCACTGCCTCGCAGATCATATACATGCCAACCGTCCGGCACAGTGTGGGTGTCTACTCGCGCATTGGTGAACAGGGCAGGCTTCCCAAACAGCTCGATATGCTCATACTCCTCAGTCATCGCATTGACGCTCATTATTTCACCTCTTTCCCCTTGGTATAGCTACACAACATACCACAGCTCAGCGGAAATGGCTATGGCCAAAAGGCATCTTGCCGGAAAAGTGGAGATACCCGGCGACAGCGGCTCCCAGTGCCGCCATAGATGCTATTGTGATCATTATTTTCTTCTTCATTCACATTCCTCCCAATCATTGGATCGTGTTGTTCAGGTCACCTGCATATCGAGGAGAGAATACGCCGCCAGCTTTACGCAGAGCAGTTCGGTTTCGTGGGGCATCAGGAAAGCCCTTCCATCTCCATCGCCTGCGTTTCCTCAGCAAAGGGGCTGCTGCACCGGCGAATCAGGCCAAATTCCGTGCGCCGGACTCCGTCCTCCACCATGGCGTCCTCGCCCAGCTTCTCGAAATCCATATACCCGTCGATGGTATCGATCAGTTCATCATCGGCACCGATGCGCCGAAGGACCGTTTGCCCGTATTCATAGGCGTCCTCCGGGATGCGCTCGTAGTCGTCCAGATTCATGGCATAGCGGAGCGCCTCCTGCATGGTCCCTGGCTGTTCCACAGAAAGAACCGACAGATATTTCAGCAGCTCACCATCGTCACACTGCATCCCCTCAATGGCCCAGGCCAATTCGTTTGCGTCTTCCACGCAGACCCCTGTAGTGGGAATATGCTCGTCCATATAGGGAACAGAAAACGACACTCTGGTGATTGCTGCCTCGGCAAAACAATCGATGCCCAGTGTTCTTTTTACTCGCTCCAATTCCTCTTTCGTTGCCGGAAGGCAGACGATCGCTTGCGCCTTAGCGGAGGAGAGGTCGAGCTGGACCTTCGACTTTTTCTCTCTGACAAGCGCATCATCCTGCTTGCGGAGCACATAGCCTGCATGGGTATAGGCGCCGCCATGGTCGGCATAGTATTCTGCGCCGATCTTCGCAAAGTCCAGGTAGGGCCAGGCGGCTTCAGGGAATCTGGGATCGCCCTGAATCTGGCCTGCAACAGCGACATAACGGCCAAGTGTCACATCTGAATTGACATTGGGAATGAGGATGTAGTCCGGCACCTGTTCCGCCACACGAATCATATCACTCAGGTCATTGATGCTGCTGCCATCCAATGCGCCGGCATAGATGTTCCGTTCACGGGAGTCCATTTTGGCAATGATGCTGGAAAGCTGATTCAGCTGTGCAAGCTGCGTTCTGGAATCGGGGTCAAGCCCGCTGAGGTACGACGGCAGATTAGCGATCACGCTTTTGATCTCGACGATCTCTGTTTTGCCCGTTCTGCTGGCCTCATCAAGCCGGCTGACCGCTTCTGTCATAGCGTCATGCGATGCGGGAAAATGGAGCGGGACAATGGCCGGACTGCCGCTTCGTTTCATGAAGAGTTGGATCATGCCATTCCCCCTATCTGAAAGTCCTGTTCCCGCTGATAGGCTTCTGCCGGGTCATCCGCCATCAGTTCCTCCAGACTCAGCGCACCCTGGTAGGCGATATAGCCGCGGTCAGTAAACACGCCGGACTCCTGATCCATGTGCTGCAGGCCATACCGCTCGTAGTCATAGAACTCGTCCAGATTGGGGTCATACTCAAAATGACCGGATTTCTGGATCATGTATTTTCCGTATTCCGCAGGGGTATGTGCGCCGGGGGCAAATGCAAAGAGATCCAGGTTTTCCGCCAGATGCCGGATCTGACCGGCGCACTCCGGCTTGGCCATGCTGACTGCGGCCCCCAGCTTCTCACGGGCGTCATATGAAAGCTTGTCCATGACCAGCGCCAGCTCATTGAGCTCGTGTATGTTTTCGCACCGGAAGTCCAGTACCACATCCACTTCCTCGGGAAATGAGCTTTCACTCATCCAAAGACACCTATTCTCAGGCGCAATGCCGCTGCGCTGCATGGCGCGTTCAATCTGGCCTTTGGAGGCAGGGAGGTATATCCAGGTGACATTTTGGGTGTTCTCCGGTTCCTGTCGGGAAGATATTCCGATAGCGGTCAGATCGGCCTCATAGTGATAGCAGGGCAGGTGCTTTCCATCGTAGAGCTGCGAGAGCTGCATACCGTTGTCATAGACCACACCGTAGCGGGTGATGGTTCCCTCGTTGCCCTCAATCAGCAAGATGGCGGTTTCCTCTCCGTCCAACTGCTCCAGTTCCTCCATGCTGGCACACCCGCCATGGATGTTCATGTAGTGATCACGGCCAACCTCTTTCAAATTTGTGAAGTCCGTGATCACCGTTGCCTGCTGGCAGCAAAAGGTCAGGTTGATGAGATCCTTCATGCTGGTGAGCTGCAGTTTTTCGGCCATGGCCTGAAATTGCGAAAACTCGCCCACATCAAAGCTGTCCAGCCGCTTAGCCAGATAGTCCAGCTCGTCCAGATTGACCCTGGCACCTTCCAGCCGATACAGCACAGGCCAGGCGCTGTCGAGTGCGTCCACATGGCAGTCGGCATCCGATACATGGCCGATTTCCAGTGACTCCAACAGCGCAACGCAGTGGTCGTATTGATTTCTGGGAATGGGCAGGGGGATCGTCGCAACACCATATTCCGGGTGGTCGGCGTTGCTCAGAACTGCTTTCATGATCAATTTGCATCACCTTTCTTTTTCTCAAAATTCAAAATCGCATCACCGTACTTGGCCAGAAGCAGAGCGCAGATAATCAGGTGGAACGCCTCATCTGTGACCAATTCGGGGGATGCGAGATCGGCAATGGTAATGTTTTGGCTGCCGGTGGAAATGGCTTTGGCCGCCTGATAAACGCTGTAAAGCTCCGGCTGGATGCCGGCCAGCCGGAGGGACTGGAAATCAAATCCGCAGGCATCAAACTTCCAGATCATCCTGCGCCAGATATCGTCGTAGGCTGTCAGGAGAAACAGTGCGGCCTGGTTGCGCTGCGACAATCGGCGGCAACGTGTTCGCCAGTGCATCCAACGGCTACGGTGTTCGTCAGAATGGAAGGCTTGCAGAGGATATGGGTAGATCTCCTGTGCCAACCGTTTCCAAAGCCTCATTCTCAGCTTGCCACGGAGGCAGTCCTCAATTACTTTCGCAAGGCTGAGCGACCCGGTCTCGATTCGTTCCCCCAGGCAAGTGCATTCACACAGCGGGCAGGGATTTTCCTTTGAGTAGTTTGTGCAGTACTGGCAATCGACATCTTCAGACTGATAGTGAAATGTAGGTCGGCGTAGGCCGTGACCTCTGGGCTTGAAATGGGGCGGGGTCATCATCATCTGCTCCATCTGGTATAAGGGGGTATCTCTCATGAAGTAGCGCGTCATGGGTGGTGTGCTCCTTTCGGTGAAATAAAAAAGCGCCGGAGTCTTATTTCTAAAACTCCGGCGCTCGGTGTATTACATGGTCAGTTCCTGGCTTTGAGAATCCAAGGAGTGCTGCTCCTGCTCTCGCATGCGCTCCAGGATGTTGGGCATTCCACGTAGGATCTGTTCCTGAACACTTTTAATGCATTGTTCCTGGTCGACAGTCAAATCAACTCCGGCATCCAGTGTGTCGGTGCAGCATCGATAGATTTCGGTGAGCTGTGCTTCGTTAAAAATCAGCTGTTTGGAGACGAGACCGGCACGGATGGCGAAGTCCTGCTTGGCTCCCGTATAGTTATCCTGAAAGTAATGGCCTTGGTTGAGACCTGTGCGGTCACAGCTCCAGTCCCATGTGACGAAATGGACGCCAAGCCGGGTGGGGTGGGCAGCCAGCACTGTGCCGTTGAAGTCGGCCAGCAGGCGGTAGTCGCCGGTCAGGCTTTGGGCCTGCAGGGGCGGAGCCTGTTCCAGCAGCGTCATGTACTCCCGCACTGTGCAGGCCAGATCAGTGACTCGCTCACAGGCTCGTTCCCGTTCCGCCGTTGCCACATCCTCCTGCCAGTAGCGAACCCCTCCGCCCTCTGTGATCCGGCAGAGGGGGAGACCATCCCATTCCACCGGGAGAAGATCATCCTGCTCCGGCTGCGTGGTGAAGCCTTCCCGGCCAAGCACCGTGCAAAGTTCTCGGTAAAATTGTTCTCTATCCATCTTGTTGTGATGCTCCATCAGAAAGACCTCCAGTCATTTCAATTTATACGCCCGCGCAAATAAAAAAAGCCGCCACCTGAATATAGGTGACGGCCACAGAACTTCAGAACGAAGTGGATTGTACTACATTTTGGTACAATCCACTTCGTTCACAAAAAATTAACAAAATATTTTTTGGAGAACACGAATTATTTCCGTATTTTCACCTCGAAAGCGGGCTGAAAAGCGCCGGGATTTAGTTCAAGTCCTCACCCCATAGGGGAAAGGCCGGATGATATCTTTTTCTTGTGCAGTAAAATTTGGACACGAAAAAAGCCCGGAAACCGCATGGTTCCGGGCTTTTTCGGTGCGATATCTTTTTTGGTCGCACAATGTGGTTGCGGGGGGAGGATTTGAACCTCCGACCTCCGGGTTATGAGCCCGACGAGCTACCAAACTGCTCTACCCCGCGATATGGTGCCGGAGACCGGGGTCGAACCGGCACGGGATTACTCCCACGGGATTTTAAGTCCCGGGCGTCTGCCAATTCCGCCACTCCGGCGTGGAGGGCTCCAGTCTCGCGTTTTCTGAGTGCCTAAATAGAATACCACAGAGGGGATGGTATGTCAACCCCTGATTTAAAAAATAAAGAGAAAAAATTGACTGCCGGACAGAAAGCAAAAAACCAAAAGAGACACGCAAAAGCGTGTCTCTTTTGGTACGGCTGAAGGGATTCGAACCCCCGACCTTTTGGTTCGTAGCCAAACACTCTATCCAACTGAGCTACAGCCGCATATCAACTGAGGTGTTTCTCTCTCTCGCTGACAGCTTAATTATATTAGCACAGCTTTAGACAGAATGCAAGACTTTTTTTAAAATTTTTCAAAAAATTTCAGAGGGCCTATTTATGCCCCTCTTCCGCGATAATGCGCTCCAGACAGCCCATCAGATCTGCCATGGTTTCCAGCCGCACCCCCATGTTGAGAATATGTTCCCGAAGGTGGGGCGGCATGGAATCAAACTGGGGCCGGATTGCCGGATCGATATACGCCATTCTATCACCTCCTGCCGGTTAGTCTGCATAGCTAGTATAGCCGGCAGGAGAAAAAAGGATACAGCGGGCATCAAAAAACGCGCCTCTGAAACAGAGACGCGGAAATTTTGGTCTGTCCCCACCGCAGGGAGCGATTGCCGCCCTGCGGTGGGACAGTGGGTAGTGCGTTGAAAAGAGAGAGAAGAGAGGAGGAGTAATGTCATTGTTATCTCTGGTATCCTGACAATCTCTATGATACCAGATTCCGCACCGAAGTGGTGAACCGTTTCGGAACTTATTGTGAACGAATTATGAACGCATGAGTATGTTACAGCAGTGTGATAAATTGGCTGTTGGCCCAGCCCACCATGCCGTCAAGCCGGACCACATACCAGTCCTCCCATTGGTTGAGGATGGTAAGGCGGGTACCGTCGTAGGCCCTGGCCAGCACAGCGGCGGTGGTGGAGGGTTTATCGCGGATATTCAGATAGCCCCAGGAGACGTCCACAACGGCGGGACGGGGGGACTGAGGCTCCAGGAAGGGCAGACCAAAATACTCCGTCAGGGAGAGAACGATATTGCGGGCAATGGCATCCAGGTTGTTCTGCACCCAGGCGGCGTCGTCCGGGTTATCGTGATAGCCCAGCTCCAGGAACACCGAGGGGGCACGCACCCGCCGTACCTCGCCGATGGAGGTGGTAGACTCGGCCCGAACCTTATTGGGCAGGGGGTAGATGGTTTTCAGGCCATTGGCAATGAGCTGGGCGGCCCGCTTGCCCTCTGTGGAGCTGGGATAATAGAAAACCACGATACCCCGGGCCTGACCGTATTGCTCTTCCGGTGCGGCGTTGGAGTGGAGAGCCAGGTGGAGATCGTAGTTCCCGGCGTTGGAGGCCCGGATAGAGGACAGGGCGGTCATGTCCGGGGTGTTGCGGGAAAAACGGATGCCGGCAGCGGTGAGGTAGGGCTCCATAGCGTCTGCCAGACGATTCATCCACTCCTCTTCCGTGCCGCCGTTGACGTACAGGTTGTTCTCCTGGGTGGAGGGGGAGAGGTAGATAATGGGCATAAAAATAACCTCCTTTTCCCCATGCTATGCGGGAGAAGGGAGGCCTGCGCACCAGAAACAGTCCCCGGTGCGTAAAACGCACCGGGGACGGCGAAAGGATGTATGTAAATAACTCAGTCTACCTTGGGACCGGCGGCTACCAGAGCCTTGCCGGCATCGTTGGTGGTGTACTTGGCGAAGTTCTTCACGAAGCGGGCGGCCAGATCCTTGGCCTTGGTGTCCCACTCAGTGGGATCGGCGTAGGTGTTGCGGGGGTCCAGAATGTTGGTATCCACGCCGGGCAGGGCGGTGGGGACAGCCAGATTGAAGTAGGGGATGGTCTTGGTCTCCGCCTTCAGAATGGAGCCGTCCAGGATGGCGTCAATGATACCACGGGTATCCTTGATGGAGATCCGCTTGCCGGTGCCGTTCCAGCCGGTGTTTACCAGGTAGGCCTTGGCGCCCGACTTGGCCATCTTCTTCACCAGTTCCTCGCCGTACTTGGTGGGATGGAGTTCCAGGAAGGCCTGGCCGAAGCAGGCGGAGAAAGTGGGGGTGGGCTCGGTGATGCCGCGCTCGGTGCCCGCCAGCTTGGAGGTGAAGCCGGACAGGAAGTAGTACTCGGTCTGCTCCGGGGTCAGGATGGACACAGGAGGCAGCACGCCGAAGGCGTCGGCGGACAGGAAGATCACGTTCTTGGCGTCGGGACCGGCGGATACGGGCCGGACGATCTTCTCGATGTGGTCAATGGGATAGGAGACACGGGTGTTCTCGGTGACGGAGTCATCATTAAAGTCACAGTGGCCGTTCTCGTCCACAGTGACGTTCTCCAGCAGAGCGTTGCGCTTAATGGCATTGTAGATATCGGGCTCGGACTCCTTATCCAGGTTGATGACCTTGGCGTAGCAGCCGCCCTCGAAGTTGAAAATGCCGTTATCATCCCAGCCGTGCTCGTCGTCGCCGATGAGCAGGCGCTTGGGATCGGTGGACAGGGTGGTCTTGCCGGTGCCGGACAGGCCGAAGAACAGGGCGGTGTTCTCGCCATTCATGTCGGTGTTGGCAGAGCAGTGCATGGAGGCCATACCCTTTAGGGGCAGGAAGTAGTTCATCATGGAGAACATACCCTTCTTCATCTCGCCTCCGTACCAGGTATTCAGGATAACCTGCTCCCGGGAGGTGAGATTGAAGATGGCGGCAGTCTCAGAGTTGAGACCCAGTTCCTTGTAGTTTTCCACCTTGGCCTTGGAGGCATTGTAGGAGATAAAGTCGGGCTGGAAGTGTTCCAGCTCCTCCTCGGTGGGCTGGATGAACATATTTTTCACAAAGTGAGCCTGCCAGGCCACTTCCATGATGAAGCGGATGGCCATACGGGTATCAGCGTTGGCGCCGCAGAACACGTCCATGACGTACAGCTTCTTATTGGACAGCTCCTGAATGGCCAGCTGCTTGCAGGTATCCCAAGCCTGCTGAGAAGCGGGCTTGTTGTCATTCTTGAATTCATCGGAGGTCCACCACACGGTGTCTCTGGAGGTGTCGTCCATAACGATGAACTTATCTTTAGGAGAACGGCCGGTATAGATGCCGGTCATGACGTTAACGGCGCCCAGATCAGTGACCTGGCCCTTATCATAGCCCTCCAGCTCAGGCCTGGTCTCTTCCTGGAACAGGACCTCATAGGAGGGGTTGTGGAGGATCTCGGTGACGCCGGTGATGCCGTATTGATTCAAATCAATGTTTGCCATAATGCATGACCTCTTTCCCGTATTGATCTCTCTGGGGCTCTGGCGGGGCGGACAAGCCCCGGAAGTTACAAATCCCATGGGATAATCATACACAGATTTGGGCATAATGTCAATTCCCCTGTGCCAGGCGATTTTGCAATTTTCTTTCCCGGCAGTTTCAATCTGCCTTTTGAAGTACCAGGAACTTCAAGCTCCAAGCGCCCGAAGCGCACGGGCCAGAAGGGCAAACTCTTGGATGCCCAGCCGCTCGCCGCGGACCCCCTCAGGCAGTCCGGCGTCGGCAATGGCCTGCCGCAGTTGATCCTTGCTCAACCGGTCGCCGAAAGCGGCAGACAGACCGTTGAGCAGGGTCTTGCGGCGCTGGGCAAAGGAGGCGCGCACGACCCGGAAGAAGAAGTCGTCCTCCACCAGGGTCTGTACCGGCTCAGACCGGGGCACCATGCGGATCACTGCCGAGGTCACCTTGGGGGCAGGCAGAAAGCACTCCGGAGGCACTTCAAAGAGATACTCCGGCTGGGTGTAGTACTGGCAGAACAGAGAGAAGGCACCATAATCCGCCGTACCGGGATCGGCGCAGATCCGTTTGGCCACTTCCCGCTGGATCATTACCGTGATGGAGGCAAAGCAGCCTGCCTCAATGAGGGCGGTAATGACGGGGGTGGTAATGTTGTAGGGCAGGTTGGCGCAGGCCACCGGGGTGAGGCCGGGAAACTGTTCCGCAGCCAGAGCGGCCAGATCCAGCTTCATGGCGTCCCCGGGGATGACAGTCACATTGTCAAAGGGAGAGAGGGTCTCCGCCAGAATGGGCAGCAGATCCCGGTCCAACTCAATGGCAGCTACCCTGCCTGCCCGGCGGGCCAGCTGAACGGTGAGAGGACCGATGCCCGGTCCGATCTCCAGAGCGCCGCAGGTCTCGTCGGCGCCAGAGGCGTCGGCAATGTCCTGGGGCACCCAGCCCTGAATGAGAAAATTCTGGCCCATGCTTTTGGAAAAACGAAAACCGTGGCGGCCCAACAGGGCCTTGATGTCATTGCTGTTGCAGAGATCCATAATCCACCTCGCACACGTATTGACACCAGTATACGGGAAACAGAATGAAAATACAAGCCTACCGCCGGGGCAGCAGGACGGTAAAGGTGGTGCCGCTGTCCGGGGTGCTGGTCACAGAGATCCTGCCCCGATGGGTTTCGGTAATGCTCTTGGCGATGGCCAGCCCCAGACCATAGCCCCCCTGAGCCCGGTCCCGGGCGGCATCCGCCCGGTAGAACCGCTCGAACAGGTGGGGCAGGTGTTACGCCGGAATGGGAGCGCCGGTGTTGTGGACGCTGAGGCGCAGCTTGTCCTGCTGGCGGGTCAGCGTAATCCGGACCTCCGGGTTAGGTGGACCGGCGTATTTCACCGCATTGTCCAGCAAAATACGTACCAGCCGCCGCAGCTGCCCCTCATCCCCGGTGAGTGTCAGCTCTGGATCGATGTGGGACTCCAGGGCCACCCCCGCCTCAAAGGCCACCGGTTCAAAGGGGAGCAGGCAGCCCTGAACCAGCTGGCTCAGATCCACCTGGGTGGGATGGGTAGGCAGCCGGGCGCTGTCCGATTTGGCCAAAAAGAGCAGGTCCTCCACCAGCCCCTTCATCTGGCGGGCCTCCTCCTGGGTGTAGCTGAGCCACTTGGATTGGCTTTCCACCGTGTCCGACGGATGGGCCAGTACGATCCCGGTATTGGCCAGAATTACGGTCAGCGGTGTTTTCAGCTCATGGGAGGCGTCGGCCACAAATTGCCTCTGCTGTTTCCAGGCCTTTTCCACCGGCCGGAGGGCCAGGGAGGCCAGAAACAGACTGACAAAGAAAAAGGCGGCCATGGCCAGCAGCCAGATCAGCAGGCAGGTGAGAAAGAGGTTGCGCAGGGTGCTGCGTTCCCAGGACAGGTCGGCGAAGGCGATACGGATGGTGCCGTCAGGCTTCTCCTCCATCAAAAAGCGCAGGCCCAGATCGGCCAGCACGCCACTGTCCTGTTCCGAGTCCATGGCCTCCTGAGCGGCCTGGGCGGCGGTCTCCTCCGATACATCCACATGGCCGCCGTCGTTGATGGAGGTGACCTGTCCATCCTCCACAGTAACGGAAAAAACGGGCACCATGGAGGCATTGCGGTCCCGGTCCATGCCGTCCTGCTCCGGCGGAGAGCCGATCTCAAACCGGGGCGGCAGCTCGTCATCTCCCCGGTTCAGCGCCATATGGAGGGCGGCGGTTCCCTGGTCAGCCAGCCTCCGGGCGTTGGAGGAGAGCAGCAGGGCAAAGACCACCGTTAAAACCAGTCCCACCAGCAGCAGGTTGATGAGGATAAACTTCCACCGCAGCCGCCGGATCATGAGACGGGCACCTCCAGATAATAGCCCACCTTCCGGACGGTGCCGATACTCACATTGGATTCCAAAAATGAGAGCTTTTTGCGCAAAAAGGAGATATATACCTCCACATTGTTGTCCTCCGCATCGGAATCCAGCCCCCAGACCCGGGCGATGATATCCTCCTTGGGTACTACGGCCCGGGGATGGACCATCAGCTGCCGCAGTACATCAAACTCCTTAAAGCCCAGACGCACCGATTTGTCCCCCTGCCGCAGGCAGCGGGTGGACAGCTCCAGGGTCAGGTCCCCGGCGGTGAGCTGCTCGCCGATGACCTCCCCCTGCCGTCGGGTGAGGGCCCGCACACGGGCCAGCAGCTCCCCGATGTCAAAGGGCTTGGTCATGTAGTCGTCAGCACCGTGGTCCAGACCGGCGATCTTGTCCGGCATCTCATCCCGGGCGGTGAGCATGAGGATGGGGGTGGACACATGGGCGTGCCGCAGGCGGCTGGCTACCTCAAAGCCGTCCAGCTTGGGCAGCATCACGTCCAGCACGATCACGTCGTATTGCTCCGTCAGGGCATAGTCCAGCCCGTCGGCCCCGTCATATACCACATCCGTCTGATAGCGCTGCTCCGCCATGATCTGGCCCAGGGCCTCCGCCAGCCGGCGCTCATCTTCTACGATTAAAACTCTCATAGGTAAGATCCTTTCCTGTTTGGTATGCGTATTTGCTGAGCAAAGGATACCGTTCCATCCTGAAATTTATCTGAAACCATTATAAAAAACAGGAAGAAAAAAAGGATTTACAGAGTGTTAACAATTCCAGGTGCCAATCCTTCAGGCTAATTTCAGCTTGAGACACTATACTGGCCCGGAATCCGGAACAGACGGGAGGACCCACCATGGAATGTGCAGAAATCATGACCCAGGAGACCCCTCAGATCCCCCAAAAGACCCGGCGGAAGCTGCCCATCAAACGAATTGTGGCCTTGGTTGTGGCGGCTGCGGTAGTCGTAGGCGGTGCTTTTGGGATCAAGATCCTTTTCTTTCAGGGCGAGACCAGGATCGCTTTGACCGAGACCACCACCTATGGCAGCCTGTCCACAGTCATTGAAGGCACCGGAACCACCATGCCTGCCGACAGCGTTACTTATACCACGGCCTCTACAACGGAGATCACCGGGGTCTATGTATCCGCCGGCGACACGGTGGCGGCGGGCGATCTGCTCTATACCCAGGACGATTCCGAGCTGGACGAGGAGATCGAGGGCTATCAGGATGAACTGACCGAGCTGCAGAACACCCTGTCCGACGCCGGCGACCAGCTGTCCGAACTGAACCAGCGGCTGGCCGATCTGACAGTGACCGCCCCCTTCTACGGCCGGATCACCGACGTGACCGCCCGGGCGGGGGACAGCGTGGGGTCGGGTACCAAGCTGGCCACCCTGGTGGACGACAGCAAGATGACCCTCACCCAGTATTTCAGCTACGCCTATGAGGACCAGATCTATGTGGGTATGAAGGCGGGGGTATCCATTGCCAGCCTCATGACCACCCTGGAGGGCACGGTCACCGAGATCAAGAAGGTGGACCGGGTCACCGCCGAGGGTACCCGCTGCTTTGCGGTGACGGTGACGGTGGATAATCCGGGGGCCCTTACCGAGGGCATGACCGGCGCGGGCTATCTGCTCACCGGCAGCGGGGAGAAGCTCTACCCGGCTGTGGAGGGGACCCTGGAATACTACGCCAGCGAGGACATCACCGCGCCGGAGAGCGGCAAGCTGACGGCTGTCAACGTGGACGACTATGAGACGGTGACGGCGGGGGCTACTCTGTTTGTCATCGACGGCTCCGACCTGGAGGATCAGGTGGAGACCACCCAGCGGAGCATCACCCAGACCCAGGAGAAGATCACCCAGACCCAGGAGAAGATCTCCGAGGCGGAGGAGAAGCGCGCAGACTACCAGGTGACGGCGGAGATGGACGGCAAGATCATCATGGTGGGCGTACAGGAGGGGGAATCCCCCCGGCAGGCGGGCCAGACCGCAGTGACCCTCTACAATCTGGACGCCATGACCATCACTGCCAACATCGACGAGCTGGATATCGACAACATCACCATGGGCATGGAGGTGGACATCACCCAGTCCGGGGCGGAGAGCGACACCCACTATACCGGCACGGTGACCGCCATCAGCTATGAGGCCACCAACACCAACGGCGTGGCCTACTTCCCCATCACCATCACCATTCCCAGTGAAGGCGCCCTGTCCGCCGGCGTCAACGTGTCCTACACCATCACCGTGGGTGACGAGTCGGAGGGTGTGCTTGCCCCCATCGCGGCGCTGAAGAGCACCAGCGAGGGCACCTGCCTCTTTGTGAAGGCGGACACCCGGCCGGACAACGCGGTGGATCTGGAGGAGGGCGTGGTGCCTGACGGCTTCTACGCCGTGCCGGTGGAGACCGGGGTGTCCAACAGCCAGTATGTCCGCATCCTCTCCGGCGTGGAGGAAGGGGTGGAGGTATTCACCCGCTATCAGCAGGCGGCCCCCTCCGGCGGCGATACCACCAGCGAGAGCGGTGAGGAGCAGGAATTTCAGGGCATGGGCGACTTTTCCGGCGGCCGGCCCGCCGGTATGGAGCAGGGCGGCGGCATGATGCCCGGCGGCAATATGGGCGGCGGTATGAGCGGCGGCCCCATGGGCTAGGAGGCGGCGAAATGAGTTTGATCCGACTGGACAATGTGTATAAGATCTACGGCGAGGGCAGGGAAAACCAGGTCAACGCCCTGGACGGCGTGACGCTGGAGATCAACCAGGGAGAGTTTGTGGCCATCATCGGTACCTCCGGCTCGGGCAAGTCCACCATGATGAACATTCTGGGCTGCCTGGATGTGCCCACCCGGGGAGAGTACTATCTGGACAGCATCCTCATCAGCCAGCGTGGGCGGCGGGAGCTGGAGCTCATCCGCTCCCGAAAGATCGCCTTCATCTTTCAGGGCTACAACCTGATCCCCTCCCTCAGCGTGTGGCAGAATGTGGCGCTGCCCATGCTCTACCAGAAGGTGCCCCTGGCCCAGAGGAAGGCGCGGGCTATGGAGGCCCTGGAGCGGGTGGAGATTGCGGCCAAGGCGGACTACCGGCCCGGCCAGCTCTCCGGCGGCCAGCAGCAGCGGGTGGCCATTGCCCGGGCTATTGCCGCCCGGTCTCCGGTCCTGATGGCCGACGAGCCCACAGGCGCCCTGGACTCCAAAACCGGCGCCCAGGTGCTGGCCCTTATGCGGGAAATGAACCGGACGGGTACCACCGTGATCCTCATTACCCACGACAACGGCATTGCCGCCCAGGCCGACCGGACGGTGCGGGTGAAGGACGGGAAGATCGTCCACGACAGCCTGTGGGACGGGGTGCTGATGGATCTGGACGTGTCGGCAAGGCGGGTGGCGCCGTGAACGCACTGGGTATGGCCCTGGAGTCCATCCGGGAGAAGAAGGGGCGCTCCTTCCTCACCATGCTGGGCATCATCATCGGCGTCACCGCCGTGCTGGTGCTGGTGGCTCTGGTGTCGGGCTACAACGCCGACATCACCGCCTACTATGAGAAGCTGGGCGTCAACAAGGTCAATGTCACTGTGACCTGGTACGACACCAGCCGCAGCGTGGATGTAATGAGCGCCCTGTATGACTACTGCGATGAGGAACTGAGCGATATGGTGGAGGGGGTGAGCCCCGATGTGTCCACCTCGCTGCCCATGAAGTACCGCACCACCACCCTGGACAGCAGCACCGTGTATCTGGGCAGCGACGAATACGCCGCCTGCAATAACTACACCCTGGAGAGCGGCCGGGATATCAGCGCCTTTGATCTTGAACAGCGCAACCGGGTGTGCGTGCTGGGGTCCTATGTGGCGGACAGCCTGTTCCAGTACGCCGACCCCATTGGGGAGACGGTATACCTGGGGGGCGAGCCCTTTACCGTGGTGGGCACCTACTACCAGAAGGACGGGGGCACCGAGGGGTCCATGGACGATATGGCTGTGATCCCCTACTCCCTGGACCGGGCTATCCTCCAGACCGACTACCTCACCGCCTTTACCGTGAAGGTGGATAAGTCGGACAACATGGAGGCGGTGATGGCCGACCTGGAGGTCTTTCTGGCCGACACCATCTCCTCCACCGTGGGGGAGTATGAGCTGGAGAACGGCAACGCAGCCATGACTGAGTCCACCGAGGAGATGACCTCCATGAGCGTGGTGCTGGGCGGCATTGCCGGTATCGCCCTGCTGGTGGGCGGCATCGGCATCATGAACATCATTTGGTGGTCATCGGCATCGTGTTCGGCATCTACCCGGCGGTGAAGGCCTCCAACCTCCAGCCGGTGGACGCCCTCCGGGCGGATTGAACAGAAGGAGGAGATTCCAATGAAACGCAAACTCTTGTCCCTGCTGACTGCGGCGGGGCTGTGCCTGGGGCTGACCGGCTATGCCGGGGCGGCCTCCTTTCCCGACGTGAGCGACGCCGACACCGCCCTGGCGGTGGAGGTGCTGTCCGGCCTGGGCATCGTCTCTGGCGGCTCCGGCGGCAACTACTACCCGGATCAGGGGCTGACCCGTGCCCAGTTCTGCAAGTTGGCGGTGCTGGCCGGGGGCCACGGGGATCAGGTGACGGGCAGCGCCTACCGCACCCTCTTTTCCGATGTGGTGGGGAGCCACTGGGCGGCTCCCTACATCAATCTGGCCTGTGAGGAGGGCCTGGTATCCGGCTATGGCAATGGTACCTTCGGCCCCGACGACCCGGTGACGGTGGGCCAGGCGGTGACGGTGGTGCTGCGCCTGCTGGGCTATACCACCGACCAGGTGGGGCCCTTCTGGCCGGAGGACTATATGGCCCTGGGCGAGCAGCTGGGGCTGCTGGAGGGGGTATCCGATGACCCGGACCATGCCCTGACCCGGGGTGAGGCGGCCCTGATGCTCTACGCCCTGCTGGGCCAGAGCGACAGCACCGGAAAGGACTACATTGACAACCTGTGTGGCTCCAAGGTGGAAAACGCCGTCCTGCTGGACACCGACGCTGAGAGCGGCGACGGGACCGAGGGTATGGTGGAGGTGTACGCCAACCAGAACCTGTCCTGGTATGAACCGGCGGCGGAGCTGGACGGCCTGGCGGGCAGCCGGGGTACCCTGCTGCTGGACCAGAGCGGACGGGTGACTGGTTTTCTGCCGGACGACACCGTGCGCTATACCCTGATTCCCGACAGTGTCACCGCCAACCGCATCAACGGCAGCTAGGCCGTCAGCAGCACTACGCCGGTGGTGGTGGGGGATACCCTGACCACCTTTGGGAACTGCTGGTACGATCTGGCTGACTGCCCCCAGCTGACCCTCTACTACAACCAGTCGGGCAATCTGGAACTGGTGGCGGCCACCGAGGGAAACGGCTATGAGGGCGTGACCCTCACGGGCTACTATGAGTCTGCCAGCCCCAACACCGCCACCCCCGACACCATCACCCTGCTGGGGATGGTGTTGGAGGTGGAGGAGAGCGCCGTGGACAGCCTGAGCGGCTGTTCGGTGGGGGATAAGATCACCGTTACCCTGGACGGGGACGGGGCGGTGATCTCCGCCGCCGCGGGTGGGCAGACCGCCCTGTACGGCGTGCTGGGGGAGGGACAGGTGGAGCTGACCTGCGGCCTTACCGTCAAGGGTACGGTCACCGGCTCCGCCGGTGCGGGGGACCTGGTGAAGGTCACCTCCAGCGGTGTGGGTAAGCTGTCGGTGTCCCAGGTGTCCGGCGGCAGCAGCCTGGATCTCAGCGTGTCCGAGGGGACCCTGGGTTCCATCCCTCTGGCGGACAACGTGCGCATCTACGAGCGGGCGGGGACCAGCGTGGTCACGGAGATCGACCTGGAGGACATCCAGACTGCCGCTGTAAAGGCCGCCGATATCGACTTCTACGCCACAAACAGCGACGGCCTGGTGAGCGTGCTGCTGCTGGATAACGTGACGGGGAACGCCTACACCTACGGCCTCATTACCATGGGCAGCAGGACGGAGGGCAGCGGCGGCATGACCTACACCAACCGCACCGTTTCGGTGGAGAACGGAGGCGGTACCACCCAGGAGTATATCACCGGCCAGTCCGGGCGTACCGGAGACATGGGAGGCATCGCGGTATCTTCCGAAGGAAAGGCGGTGTCCGTTGTCACCCTCAGCAAGACGGAGGGCGTAGACCAGAGTGCCTTTGACAGCCTGGATGCGGTGGTGATTGACGGGGTGCGGGCGCCCATCAGCGACACCGCAGAGGGCTATAACAGCGATACCGAGCAGTGGGTCACCCTGTCCCAGGCCCGGGCCTACAGCGATACCTTTACCGTGTACTACAGCGGCACTTTGGGCGTGGACGCCGTGGTTCGGGTGCTTGCAACCGAATAACAGGAAAAGAGCGTGCCGAAAGCGGCGCGCTCTTTTTGTATAAAGAAAACCACTCGCTAGGCGAGTGGTTCAAAAAAGCCTAAGGCGATGAAAAAGATAAAAAAACTCCCTTTGCTATAATAGGAGTGCGGTCTGCCAACTGCACAAACG
>NZ_NFIL01000030.1:0-32682 GCF_002161755.1 Flavonifractor sp. An4
CCTGTCTCTCTATGGAGGTAGCCTATGGAAAAAAGCAAAAATCAGAAGAATAAAGTCCGTTTTGTGGTGGTGCGGGAGTTCTCCGGGGAGAAATCCATGCGGGAAGCCTTTGAGCAGCTCATTGAGCGCCAGACCTGCGAACACTTCGAGGAATGGCGGCATCAGCGGGAAATGGCAGAAAAAGCTGCGTAAAAACGGTTGATTCAGGGACGGGGACATGGTACTATAATGGTATCGTGTCCCTGTTCATAGAAGGAGAACGCTATGAGCAGGAAAAAACAAGTCTATGAGAAAATCACCGCTCTCTACTGCCGTATCTCTCTGGATGACGGCGGCGACAATGAGAGTATGAGCATCAGCAACCAGAAACTCATGCTCCGGGACTTCGCAGAAAAGCATGGGATGTTCCAGTATGAGTATTATGTGGATGACGGCTATACGGGCCGCAATTTCAATCGTCCCTCGTTCCAGCGCATGATCGCTGACATTGAGGCGGGGAAAATCGGCTGCGTCATCACGAAAGACCTATCGAGGCTTGGTAGGAATTATATCGAAGCTGGAAGCTATATCGAAATCTTTTTCCCCAAACACAATGTGCGCTATATCGCCGTCACGGACGGTGTGGACAGCCTGACCCGTCAGGAAATGGACATCACGCCCTTTAAGAATATCCTGAACGATATGTACAGCCGGGATATTTCCAAAAAGGTGCTGGCGGGACGCATGACCCGTTCCCGACAGGGAAAGTTCTGCGGCGGGCAGCCGCCTCTTGGCCTGATGCGTGACCCGGAGGACAAAGGGCATCTGATCCTTGACCCGGAGACTGCGCCGGTGATCCGAAAAATCTATGATATGGCACTGGACGGCTGGGGCTGTATGCGGATCGCAAAGCAGCTCATGGAGGATAAAATCCCCATCACCAGAGTAAAGAGCAATACAGAATGTGACGTGAACTACTATTCATGGGGAAGCGCAAGGATCAGCCATATCCTGCGGAATCCCTTTTATAAGGGCGCACATCTTGTCTGCCGGACACATCAGAAAGGCATCCGCTCCAACACTTATGACATTATCCCCCGTGAGGAATGGGAGGTCATTGAGGGCTGTCATGAGGCGATTGTGACGCCGGAGGAATGGGAACAGGTGCAGGACATCATTGACCGCAGGCCCACAATTATGAAAGGCAACGCCTGCCCCTTCTATAACTTGTTCCACGGGCTTGTCTATTGTGCCACCTGCGGGAAGTCCATGCAGGTGCGGTATGAAAAGGTCGGCAGAACCGGGAAGAACCGTTTCACCGGCGAGATGCGGGAGCCGATTGACAGGGCATACTATATCTGCCAGACCTACAACCGGCTGGGCAAGAACGCCTGTACCAGCCACAAGATTGAGGCAAGGGATTTGTACAATCTGGTGCTGAAGGATATACAGGAATTGGCGGAGCAGGCCATGAAAGATGCGGATATGTTTTACCAACGGCTCAGCAGCCGGATGGAGCGCCGGTATCTGGTGGACGCTTCTCAGACCGAGAAAGAGCGGAAACGGCTGGAAGCCCGGAATCAGGAAATTGACGGAATGTTTTTAAGCCTGTACACCGATAAGGCCAAAGGCGTCCTGACCGAACAGCGATTTATGAAGCTGACGGCGGCACTGGAACAGGAGCAGGAAGCCAACCAGAAGCGCCTGCATGATCTGGCAGTGATGCAGAGCCGGGCGGACACACAGGAAAGCGAAGTCCGAACCTTTATCAAGGAAATCCGGCGCTATGCTGCCATTGAGGAACTGGACGAGTCCGTATTGAACCGGCTTATCAGCAAAATCCTGATTGGCGAGGTCAAAAAGGTGGACGGCCAGAAGGTACAGGAAGTCAGGATCGTTTATAACTTTGTCGGGGAAATCCCGGAGATTGCAGCATAAGAACGGCAAAGCTCTCCCCTTCATGCAGGGGAGGGCTATTTTTGTAAATACATCATACTTAAAAATCTTGGCGAGAACGGAAAAAGTAACACACAATTCCGAAAACTGTAGAAAAATATCAGATTAGATATATAGATGTAACAACATGAACACATGGCGATTCCGCAGACTTCAATAGAAACTAAATTGACGAAGTTAGGAATATTGCTGATTTTCGATTAGCAGATTATAATATCATAAATACCTGTACCGTCCAGTTTGCGCCTAAAAGAACGGCGGATAAATAAAAAAATTTGCAGGGAGGAAAAAAGCAATGGCCATGCGGCTTGATCACCAATTGCGAGAGCAAATATTCCGTAAACACACAACATTTCCAATCACATATTTTCAAGATGAACTGGCTGAGCTACCACAGTTCACTGGCCCTTTACATTGGCACCCAGACTTCGAATTGGCTTCACTTCAGCGGAATTTTCCATTTTAGAATATCAGGTTGGACAGCAGCGCATCCTATTGGAGCCAGGAGACAGTATATTTATCAACAGAAATGTGTTGCATGGTGTTAAGCAGTTGGATGGAAGCCAAACGGAACCAATGCCTAATATCGTCTTTTCTGGCAGCGCAATCGCACCGGAAAACAGCATCATTTTTCAAAAATATATCAAGCCAATCGCACTGTGTGATCAGATGCCCTTTGTAGTGTTTAGACATAACGATCTCAATCAGGACGAGGTAAACAACTGGCTAAAAGACATTTATTCCCGATTGCGTAGACAAGAAAACTGTTTTGAGATGGCGGTTCAGCGTAATCTAAGTAAAATATTTGAATATTTATTTCGCAATTTTGAGTGCTTACCAAAGACAGAGGTTCCACGCATACAAATCACCGCACAAATACGAATCCAGAAGATGCTTTCATACATTTATGATAATTACTCCAATGCAATAACACTGGAGGACATTGCAAATGCGGCTAATATCAGTCGTAGTGAGGCGGGGCGGTGCTTCAAAACTTATATGGAGTGCTCTCCTGTTGATGCTTTAATCCAGTATCGTCTGCAAATCGCCCATGAGTTACTTGGCGATAAATCCTTGACGCTGGAGAAAATAAGCTGCGCCTGTGGATTTCATTCTGTTCGCTATTTCAATCGTCAGTTCAAAAAGAAATATGGCCACACTCCTCATGAACTGCGAAAGTTGGGTAAATAGTACCTGCTTATGGTGATAATAAGGCTTTAAATTCCTGTTTTTTGGTGATATAATACCCGAAAACTACGGAAGAGAGGTCTGTTAGAGATAACATGGCAGAAAAAAAGAACTATAAAAAGACATTGATAACTTGTTACATCGGCTTCATCACACAGGCAATTGTGGCGAATTTTACGCCGTTGTTGTTTTTACGATTCCATAACGAATATAATATCCCTCTTGGGGAAATCGCTTTAATTTCTACCGTATTTTACGTTACACAAATAGTTGTAGATACACTTTGTGCGACAATTGTGGATCGCATAGGATATCGAAAAAGTGTTGTGATTTCTCAATTTCTGGCGGGAGTGGGACTGGTTGGTTTGGCAACCTTACCAAACCTGCTGTCAAATCCATTTGCCGGAATATTGATTAGCGTGATCGTTTATGCAATGGGCAGCGGAATGATAGAAGTGTTGGTAAGCCCTATCGTTGAGGCTTGTCCATTTGAGCATAAAGACAGCGTGATGAGTTTACTCCATTCCTTCTATTGCTGGGGCGCGGTTGGGGTCATTTCCCTTTCAACGCTTTTCTTTGCCATTTTTGGAATAGAATATTGGTGGATTCTGGCCTGTCTATGGGCGCTACTTCCGTTGTTCAACATCTATAATTTTATGACCTGCCCCATTGAACGCTTGACACAGGAAGGACAAGGATTGTCTGCAAAAAAACTGCTCAGCATCCCACTCTTTTGGGTTTTCCTCTTGCTGATGATTGGAGCAGGTGCCAGCGAGGCCTCTATGGCACAATGGGCATCGGCTTATGCGGAATCCGCATTAGGATTTTCTAAAACCATCGGGGATATCGTTGGGCCATGTATGTTTGCCGTGTCAATGGGACTCAGCCGTACCATTTACGGAAAGTACGGACACAAAATGAATTTGGTAAATTTTATGATGGGGTCAGGCATTCTGTGCCTGGTTTGCTATTTGCTTGCCGCCGTTTCTGCCAATCCTGTTTTGGGACTAATTGGCTGTATTGTCTGCGGATTTTCTGTTGGAATTATGTGGCCCGGCTCTATCAGTATTGCATCAAGTAAAATTCCGCTTGGTGGAACCGGGCTATTTGCATTTCTTGCTATGGCGGGTGATTTGGGCGCGTCAATTGGCCCTGCCGCCATAGGTGTTATTACACAAAACGCAGGCGACAACATGAAAGCCGGAATGCTTGCGGCATGCGTTTTCCCAGTTATCTTAATTGTTTCGCTCTGCTTACTAAAGTATATACGCCTGAAAAAATAAAGAGAGATTAAATCGCAGCTTTCCGTTGCGCTTCAGCACTTTAATTGAGCTTCGTTCTTGGTAAATCATTTTAGTAATATAGGGTCGGCAGGTTTACCGATGCCGGCGGCGGATGAAGTTATGCTCTATAAGGCTTTTAATTCTCTATTCAACTCCCTTTTCAAATGGAAAGGGAGTATTTTTTTGCCATTTTTGAATTCATCACTTGACATTGTGGCAAAGAGCTGATGACCCAGGACGAGATCGCGGTGATGGACGGAGGCAAGTGTATCTTGCAGCTTCGAGGGGTGCGGCCGTTTTTCAGTAACAAGTTTGATATAACGAAGCATCCCCGCTACAAGTACCTTGCCGACGCCGACAAGAAAAACACCTTTGATATTGAACGGTACATGAAACGCAGACCGGCCATCGTGAAGCCGGACGAGCCTTTCGATCTGTACGAATTGAAAGCAACCGACCTTCAACCCAACAATTCAAACGAACGAAAGGAGCATTGATCAATGGATTTCTTCGCAAAGTCGATTGAGGTTTTGCAGACTCTGGTTATCGCGCTGGGCGGCGGCCTGTGCGTGTGGGGCGGCATCAACCTTCTGGAAGGTTACGGCCAGGACAACCCCGCCTCCAATGCTCATGTACGGTAAGGAAGCAAGCAACCGAAAACAAGAGATAGACCGCCAGCACTACACTATTCCGAACCAAAGACCAAAAGATAAGCATTGTGGGAAAATCTAAACTTTTGGATTTTCCTACAATGCCAACTACGGCGGAATCCCTCCCACTCCTTATATCTTTCTGTATACATTGAATTTGTATTTAGTAAAATGCAGACAACACCACGGATCGGCTTTTGGTTGGACAATTCCAACCAAACACCACAGCAGACAGCAGAAAACATTCTGAACGCTAGGAAGCCGGTATGATTGTTACATATAAGGGGAAGAAAAATTTCTTTTAGGTACTTGCTTTCCTAAAACTGATGTGATACAATGATTTAATCCAGAAAAGGAGTAAAAAATATGCGGCAAGGTATTCTTAAATAAAACTATAATCAAATAGTGGGAACAAAGGATTATGATAGCTCCTTTTGTAGGGGCTTAGTTTTTTGTACCCAATTTAAGAATACTTTTGCCTTATCAATTTTGACATATCCCCAAAAACAGCAATCACAAACAGGTGTATGCTGTATATGTGTATGTCCGCAACTTATAATCCCCAGTGGTAAAAGTATTTTACTGCTGGGGATTTTTATGCCCTTTGGGGCTGTAAAGGGAGGACAATCACATGAAAATAATCAATATTGGAATTCTTGCCCATGTAGACGCTGGAAAGACGACCTTGACGGAGAGCCTGCTATATGCCAGCGGAGCCATTTCAGAACCGGGGAGCGTCGAAAAAGGGACAACGAGGACGGACACCATGTTTTTGGAGCGGCAGCGTGGGATTACCATTCAAGCGGCAGTCACTTCCTTCCAGTGGCACAGATGTAAAGTTAACATTGTGGATACGCCCGGCCACATGGATTTTTTGGCGGAGGTGTACCGCTCTTTGGCTGTTTTAGATGGGGCCATCTTGGTGATCTCCGCTAAAGATGGCGTGCAGGCCCAGACCCGTATTCTGTTCCATGCCCTGCGGAAAATGAACATTCCCACCGTTATCTTTATCAACAAGATCGACCAGGCTGGCGTTGATTTGCAGAGCGTGGTTCAGTCTGTTCGGGATAAGCTCTCCGCCGATATTATCATCAAGCAGACGGTGTCGCTGTCCCCGGAAATAGTCCTGGAGGAAAATACCGACATAGAAGCATGGGATGCGGTCATCGAAAATAACGATGAATTATTGGAAAAGTATATCGCAGGAGAACCAATCAGCCGGGAAAAACTTGCGCGGGAGGAACAGCAGCGGGTTCAAGACGCCTCCCTGTTCCCAGTCTATCATGGCAGCGCCAAAAATGGCCTTGGCATTCAACCGTTGATGGATGCGGTGACAGGGCTGTTCCAACCGATTGGGGAACAGGGGGGCGCCGCCCTATGCGGCAGCGTTTTCAAGGTTGAGTACACCGATTGCGGCCAGCGGCGTGTCTATCTACGGTTATACAGCGGAACGCTGCGCCTGCGGGATACGGTGGCCCTGGCCGGGAGAGAAAAGCTGAAAATCACAGAGATGCGTATTCCATCCAAAGGGGAAATTGTTCGGACAGACACCGCTTATCAGGGTGAAATTGTTATCCTTCCCAGCGACAGCGTGAGGTTAAACGATGTATTAGGGGACCAAACCCGGCTCCCTCGTAAAAGGTGGCGCGAGGACCCCCTCCCCATGCTGCGGACGACGATTGCGCCGAAAACGGCAGCGCAAAGAGAACGGCTGCTGGACGCTCTTACGCAACTTGCGGATACTGACCCGCTTTTGCGTTGCGAAGTGGATTCCATCACCCATGAGATCATTCTTTCTTTTTTGGGCCGGGTGCAGTTGGAGGTTGTTTCCGCTTTGCTGTCGGAAAAATACAAGCTTGAAACAGTGGTAAAGGAACCCTCCGTCATTTATATGGAGCGGCCGCTCAAAGCAGCCAGCCACACCATCCATATCGAGGTGCCGCCCAACCCGTTTTGGGCATCCATAGGACTGTCTGTTACACCACTCTCGCTTGGCTCCGGTGTACAATACGAGAGCCGGGTTTCGCTGGGATACTTGAACCAGAGTTTTCAAAACGCTGTCAGGGATGGTATCCGTTACGGGCTGGAGCAGGGCTTGTTCGGCTGGAACGTAACGGACTGTAAGATTTGCTTTGAATACGGGCTTTATTACAGTCCGGTCAGCACGCCGGCGGACTTCCGCTCATTGGCCCCGATTGTATTGGAACAGGCATTGAAGGAATCGGGGACGCAGCTGCTGGAACCTTATCTCTCCTTCATCCTCTATGCGCCCCAGGAATACCTTTCCAGGGCTTATCATGATGCACCGAAATACTGTGCCACCATCGAAACGGCCCAGGTAAAAAAGGATGAAGTTGTCTTTACTGGCGAGATTCCCGCCCGCTGTATACAGGCATACCGTACTGATCTGGCCTTTTACACCAACGGGCGGAGCGTATGCCTTACAGAGCTGAAAGGATATCAGGCCGCTGTCGGTCAGCCGGTCATCCAGCCCCGCCGTCCAAACAGCCGCCTGGACAAGGTGCGCCATATGTTTCAGAAGGTAATGTAAAGATACATAATCGTCAAGACGGCAACAATCAGAAGTTATGGAGGGTAACAATGGAATATAGTAAGGAAGATTTAATGGAAGCAAAAAAGCAAATTTGGGGAGTGGGAGAGAACATGGGAACAGAGGAAAGTAAAAAAATCTGGGAGGAGAACGCACAATTTTGGGATAATGCAATGGGTGACGAATCTAATGAATTTCACAGAGAGGTAGTGCGTCCCAAAGTAACGGAACTTCTATCTCCTAATCCTGCGGATTACATTTTGGATATTGCGTGTGGCAATGGAAATTATTCTTCGTATCTTGCACAAAGAGGCGCTTCGGTTGTCGCTTTTGATTACAGCAAAAAAATGATAGAATTGGCTAAAAGACGGCAATCACAATATGCAAAACAAATTGAATTTTGTGTGGCGGATGCGACCGATAGAAAAAGTATATTAGAATTAAAAAGAAATCGAGCCTTTACGAAAGCAGTTTCTAATATGGCAATTATGGATATTACGGATATTGAACCACTTCTTATGGCTGTTTATGAACTGTTGCAGGAAAGCGGAATTTTTGTCTTTGCAACGCAACACCCTTGTTTTGTCACGTTGACTGAAAAATATATGACACCGCACAGTTACTATGATATAGCGATTGAAGGGCAACCGAAAGAGCAGATTTATTATCATCGTTCCATACAAGATATTTTTAACCTTTGTTTTAGAGCTGGATTTGTCATTGATGGATTTTATGAAGAATGTTTTAAAACCAACAAAGAAATTCCTATGGTAATGATAGTAAGGCTTAAGAAGGTAAAACGTGATAGCTTAAAATAAATTTATATTTCTCAGTTAAAATTTCTATACCCCTTGAAAACACTGGTGTTTTCAGCGTTTTCGTCACCTCGGTTTGGCCCTTTTCCCTCATTTTTTCCCTTACGAGAAGAAATGAGGGAAACTTTTTTCAGGCCGTCCCTATAACCTTATCCAGTAGCCTTGCGGAAGTTCGCTTGGCCTCTCTGGTGGCGTGGGCGTAAATGTTCATCGTGGTACTTACATCAGAATGTCCCAGCAGCTCCTGCACATCCTTGGGTGCCGCCCCGTGGGAGAGAAGGTTGGTCGTATATGTATGCCTCAACAGATGGAAGTGAAAATCATCCATATCCCCGATCTTCTTTCGGGAGTATCGGCATACGCTGCTGACCGTTGCAGGGGCTTCATAAGCTCCATCGGGCCGCAGGCAAACAAAGGAAACCTGGGTGTAATCTTCCGGCGGTGTCTCTGTCCGGGGCAAGGAATAGACCTCGTAGTAGGTGCGGTTCTTTTCCTTGATGATGCGATAGTAGTTTTGGGAGTACAACGGCCCGTATTTGATGCTGTTCAGCATTTGCTCCTTTTTGGCTTCCCGCAGGATGGCCGCCAGGGTGTCGCAGAAATCCACTGTACGGATTTTTTTGCGCTTGGTGGGGCCGATCTGCGTTTTCTTCCTTACGGAGTCATACCGCATACTCCGGCGGATGGTAAGGCACTGTTCCTTCAGGTCGATGTCCTGCCAAGTCAGCCCGCACACCTCGCCGATACGAAGCCCGGCGTAATAGGCGATCTGGATAGGCAGTAACGCGGGATTGTGCTTTTTCTTCAAAAGCTCATTCAGCGCCAAATACTGCTCATGGGAGATTGTCGGCGTTTCAATGGGAAGGTCGCCTGTGCCATCCTCGGTGAACAGCTCATATTCATCGTCTTTGACCCGTTTCACCACATACTGCATCGGATTGAAAGTAATCAGCCTTTTGGGGAAAACCGCAAACCGGAAGGAGTTTTGAAGCACTGCCGAATACTGGCCCAGCGAGCCTTTGCTCAAAGCCTCAACGGTTTTTCCATCGGGACTTGTCCCTCCGAAGCTCAATAAATCCATATAGCTTTGCAGATGGTCGGAAGTTACCGTCTTGAGCTTGCGCTTACCAATGGGGTGCTTCTTGATGCGGGAAACAGTGTTGATGTAGGCTGTCACCGTCCCATCACTCAACGAGCCGGGTTTCAGTTCTTCCTCCACCCACATATCCAGCATATCCCCCAAAGTGATGTTCTTGGCCTGCGCCAGAAACATCTTGGTTTCATAGTCCTCCATCGCCTTGCGGAGCAGAGACTCGGTTTCACTCTTGCTTTCCGTTCCCGGAAATTCTTTCTGGACACGGTTGCCGCTGGCATCTTCTACATAAAAGCGATAGTACCACTTCTTTCCTTTCTTTCTTACAGATCCTTTTGCCATAGCAAACTCCTTTCTATGCTGGCAAACGGAACCGTAGTGATGTGTCACCCTGATTATAGCAAAGGGTGGCCAATCTATCAAACATACCGCTTGCTAAATTTCAAGGTTTCAATATTTACTTCACTGCAAGAACCTGATTGCGGTCCAGAAGGTCGCGGCCCTCGTTGATCTGCATGAAGCAGCAAATCACATCCACACGGACTATGGACTTACGCCCAATCCGCAGGACCGGGATTTTCCCCCAATCCACAAGACGGCGGAGGGTGTTGCGTCCAATACCGGTATAGTCGGCAGCTTCTTCAATCGTCATGCCGATCTTACCAACGCCCGCAGGCTGAACAGCGGAGTATCTTTCTGTATGAGTACGCCCGGAAGTCCCGGACGGAATATTCGCATAACAAACAGGCGAATTTGAAGTCATAATTGTTCGCCTCCTTCGAGAACAAAAAAGCAGCCGCGCCGATCTGGTTGGAGCCGTTGTAACATACGGCGCATTTCGACGCGGCTGCCTTGACTTTTCAGTAACTTCAAGCCCGCTGTATTTGCCACGCATCCCCAGCGGTGGGGATATTACAGGCCGCCCCTGGCAGGGCTGTCATAACTCCGCGGCATCGTTCAAAGCGTGTGCCGCAGGGTTCCCCCTCAAGTCTGTGGGAGGTCGTGAGAAAGTATCTTTAACCCCCGCGCTGTCATCGCGCCCGGAGTGCCTGTCCGGGTCTAAGGTATGCGTTGATCGCTCGGATAGCTTGTCCCATCACCTCCTTGAAGCTATCGTCCTGGCGGCGCACCTTATGTCGCTCATCACGCGGGTTTTGTACCTGCAATACCGTATATTCAGTTGTCATGGTTCTGTGAAGGGTGAGGAAAATGTGTCCTTCACCTATCACATTTTTTAAGGCCGTTTGTTAGCTATTTTTGAGGCCCGCCGCGAACTTTTTTGAAATTTTTTTGATTGCCCTGGCAAGTGAGAGGGAGACGCTGGCCTTCGTCACTCCTTCAAGCCTGGCAATCTCGGTGACAGACTTCCTTTCAGCATAGTACATCCAGATCCGGCGATACTGCTTTGCGTTCAGAATGGCTTTCAATGCAGCCAGACGTTTCTCCCGCAAAGCCTTTTCCTCTGCCTGGACATCCGCCTTCAGAAGCTCGGAGAAAAATTCATCCTCGGCAGACTGAACCGCTCCGACCACATCCAGGTAATCATCCAGAGCCACCCGATTATCGTTGAAGCTCCGGCCTTCCTTTTCTGTCTGGTGGTAGTCTGCATCAGACCAGGCTTTCCATTTCAGAAATTCTTCCTCACTGGAAAAGTCCGCGCGGGTGAGCCGGATGCGGCCGCTAACGCTTATGTATATAATGCTGTCCTGATCGTGTTTGTTCAGGGCGTATTCGCTTTTCTTATCAAACATACTTGTCCTCCATTTCAATTCAGGGGTTAACAGGTGAATTGAAATGGGGGCGGTGGAGATCGGCACCCTACGGAGAACCGCAGGATATGACAAAAAACGCCTGACTGGATATAATCCAGCCAGACGCTATCTGGTGTATTTTGATGCTGCCTTACATTGTATAGTTCATCTTCTTGGGTATAAATCCCCGTTGCCGGGGACGGGCTTTTTTTGGCAGGTCAATTCCTGCCGGATTATGTCGAAACCCTCTGTGCTTCACGGCGGCTCCCTCCTAAAGCCGCCGTATCATTCAGCACAGGGTCGTCATCCCCCATAAGGGCATGGAGAACGGCGGCCTTGAAATGTGTTTCAAAACCGCCGCCGGGTGAAAATGTAAATTGCGCGCACAAAGCCACCTGCCCCGCAACGGTTTTTTTCTTTTCCCGTCTGTCGGGGCAGATTAAATACATATTTATTTTGCTTACACCTCAATCAATCCTTTTGCATTTCCAGTAAATAACACACCATAAAAATAGACCTGACAAAGTAATAATTCCTTTGTTCCATAGCC
Organism: Flavonifractor sp. An4; assembly: GCF_002161755.1. Classification (NCBI taxonomy): domain Bacteria; kingdom Bacillati; phylum Bacillota; class Clostridia; order Eubacteriales; family Oscillospiraceae; genus Flavonifractor; species Flavonifractor sp. An4. The sequence goes on from NZ_NFIL01000030.1 coordinate 11,817, forward strand.
AAATATTATTTTGATCTCCGGCAAATCGGATAAACAAATAGACATATTCTAACCCCGGAAATCTTAATAGGCTTCGCGTCAATAAGATTATCAGCCATATAATCCCACAGACTAATGTTGCTATATGTTCTTGCCTACATATAATCCCTAACAAGGCACACAGCGATGATAAAAAGAATGTTGGTGGGAAATACAGCACAATCAATTCCCATATTGGCATTTCGTATCGCACAACTGACGCGCCTGCCATGCTAAAAACCGCGAATAAGCTGGATATTGCGAAAGCGATTATGTAACGTAACAATACCCATTTGAAAAGAGATTTACTTTGTGCGGCAATAATATCAAAATTACTGTCTGCTCTTGTCTTTCCCCATTCACCAACAACGATTGTCACAAAAAACGGGAATACCACTTCAAAGCTGACCGGGTAAAAATCAAGCAGATCTCCGGCTATGATAGAAAGAACAATCATCGCAACCGTAAAGGCCGCTGATACAATAAAGAAATTTATCCCGAAAATTTTTACTTCGCTTTCAATTTGCGCTATCATTCTGACCTCCAAAACTTGTGTTTCAAAAACAGCAGGCTACCACACACAAGACCGCTTCCTACAAGGAAAAATCCATTTGCAATAACGCTTCCCATATCAACAAACGGCCATCTCGGATGCACCCATATCAAACGGACTAAATCGCCGGAAGTAATCAAGTAAAACGGCATTGCCTCTGCCGAGCCTACATAGGTGGCATTAAACCCAAACAATATTGCAGCCAGAATATAGAATAAGCGAATGTCAATCATCCCCGGCAAGGCAATCGAGCAAAAGCTGACAAATAAGATCACTGGAACTAAAGAAACAAAGATTGCTTTTACCAACGGGACAATACATTCAATCAGGGAAATTTCAAACGGAGCAGCAATAAAATAGATCATCGTGTTAAGCAAAAGAAAAATACACTGCATGGAGAAAACATATAGAAATCCGCCCAACAGCTTTCCCAACACATATTGCCATTTTCGTAAGGCCGATGACATCAGCAAAGATTTCATTCCTGTCTTAGTATCTATCGGAATACGTCCTGCCAATAAGAACATCAGACCGAACAATAAAACAAGGCTGTCGAGGCTCACAATCCGATAAACAAAGTATGCTGGCTCATTCAAAAACTCCAACCGAGCTAAATTCCCAGCAGAGGGGAAATTGTCAAGTAAAGAAAGTGCCGTCGCTACAAGAAGTACACCCCATGTAACCAGACGCTTGAACTGCATTTTATATTCATAATGGAGAACAGAAAACATTTTACGCATGGGCTTTCCCTCCCATACAATACACATAAGCATCTTCCAAAGTCGCCGTGACAGGTGTGGCCTGTAAGAATAGTCCGCTTTCGTCCATAATTCGCGCAGTCAATCCTTGGCTCTCGTATGTCGTCGATAACACTACGGATTTCTTTTGAAGTTCGATAAGCTGGTTTTCATTTTCTAAATGTAAGATTTTCACCCTATCCTTTACCCGTTCTAATAGGGCGGCAGATGTACCTGCATAAAATAGATGCCCTTTCCGCAGAACAGCAAGTTCTTCACAAAGCTGGTGAATATCTTCGACAATATGTGTAGAAAGCAAAACGGTGCGGCCCTCTCTTGCATATCTTGACAATAGGCCACGGAACCTCACCCGTTCTTCTGGATCAAGACCGGCTGTCGGTTCGTCAACAACAAGAATTTGAGGATTGCCAATTAGCGCCTGCGCAATGCCAACCCTCCGTTTCATGCCGCCGGAAAGCTGACCTATTTTGCGTTTGGAAAATTCCAACATTTCAACCTGCTCCAACACGTTGCTGACAGCTTTTTTGTTATGAATGCCTTTGAGTTCTGCCATGTAATTTACAAAGTCAAATACAGAAAGAGAGGGGTACATGGCAAGTTCCTGTGGCAAATATCCAACTCTTGCTCTGACCTCATTTCCCTGTTTCACGGTATCAAAACCGCAAATGCGGATTGTGCCTGCTGATGGGGTTAAAACCGTAACCAATGCCTTCATCAGCGTAGTTTTTCCAGCACCATTGTGTCCCAACAGGCCAAAAACACCGCTGCCAACACGAAAGCTGACATCATCAAGGGCGGTAACGCCGTTCTTGTATTTTTTAGTAATGTGACTAATCTCAATGTTTGTATTCATACGCTCCTCCATTTAACTACATTTGTAGATTTATAGACTTTAATGATACGGGTTACTCATTGTAACCCGCACCATATTCTGTACCAGTATTATAGGCCGGATAAGGATAGAAATGTTCTCTGCTGAATTGTACGGAAAAAGCAACCGTAAGTATCAGAGAAACAGCCAGTATAACCGTTATCATCCTGTCCCTAATCTTTGATGTTCTTGTGGTGATCCGTTTAATTCTGCGTTTTGCCAACACAAAACTGAGTGCGCCAATCCCTTTACCGGGTTTTGTAGCTTGAACCGTAGACAGTTCCAGCAGCCGGATAATAGCCGCAGCATATTCTGTTGCCGTGACTTTCCCTTGCGAAAATTTTAAGGCATTGCAATCGCAATCCGTCTCACAATGTAGTGAAAAATCTCCTTTAGCAATCCACGCAAATGGGTTGAGCCAGTTTAATATGCAAACATAATCATAGATATGCTCCAAAAGAATATGTTTCCGCTTAATATGGGTCAACTCATGGATAAAAACAGCGGATAATTCGACATCGGTCAGCTTCTCTATAACTGTTTTGCTCATAATAATTGCTGGGCAGATTGCGCCGGTAACGCAAATGGGGTTATCCAAAGTCCCCCAATATAATGTAGGCACTTTTTTTAAGCCGACAATTTCCGCACATTGTAAACAAAGAGAATTTAGACGCTCATTGCTACATATCTGATATCCCTTCAATGCTCGCTTTGCCATTATAGAGCGTATCGTATCATAGACGAAAAGAATACCACACCCACACACCCATATCCAACAGGCAATATAAAATCCATTTAACCATTCCTGTGTTTCTGGTGATATGAGAAATACATCCGGTGAAAGGAATGGAACGCAAAAAAGGATCATACCGCAAAGTGGAAACCATAGCGGCAGCGTACAACGCAGGATATGATTGATAAAAAGAGATAAAACACAAAATATACCGCCAATGGCAGACACAAAAATAATCGCATTGAAAATGTTACCGAGTATCTGCATCTGTTTTCTCCTGCTGCTCGATCAAACTCTTTAGCTCATGCAATTCATCAGACGAAAGATTACCGCTTTTGACAAATCCCATTACCATCTTAGATAGGGAGCCATCATATACGCGGCTTAGAAAACTGCGGCTTTCCGCAAGCTGGCAATCACTTTCCGATACTGCTGGATAATATAAGTATCCCTTTCCTTGACGCTTTGTAGTCAATGCTCCTTTTTTTACCAAACGGGCAAGGTATGTTTGAATAGTCGTCTTGCTCCAACCTGTTTCTTTTAACCTGTCTAATATTTCGGGAAGTGTTTGTGGAGAATTACTCCAAACAATCTTCATTACTCGCCACTCTGACTCTGAAATAGAAAGTTGCTGCTCCATAAGGCGCCTCCTTTGATTGATACTGTGTAGTTTATTCTATTATAGCATTGGAACTACATGGTGTCAATCATTGCGGTGGGGGCTTTCTTAAAATTTACAATAAGCAGGGGCTGTAAAACAGCCCCACTTAAAACCTATTGATAAATCAGTTCTATCAGGACAATTTCCTCCGCCTGCGCTTTCATCGTGTTCATCAGCCCCACCCAGCGCATGGGGTCACGGGCTTTCAGTTCCTCGGTGACGCCCGCCATCTCTTATGTAATTTCTCTCTGAGAATGAATTATAAAATGAAGCTAAAGTGCATATCATATCATTCCCAGCGCATCCTATGAACAATAGAATGTAATAGGGTGATGTGATATGCCGAATGTGAAAGATTGCCCTGGATTTGAAACCTTCGGAGCAGATGTTCAGCAGGCGCGTGAAGCTGTGAAATTGTCTCGCCGGGAGCTGGCCTGAATATTTCATGCTATGAGGGCCATCGATACGCTTTTGCTATCCCTATCTCGATTACACATTTGGGGTTTACGGGTATCTGTCAAAAACTCAGGTGACAGATACCCTCCGACAAAAAAATCGTCGTACTTATCCTTTGGTGTCCCTTTCACAAAAATGTGACAGATCTGCTCGTTGCCGTGATCTAAAATAATGATACGTTCAATCACAGTATTAAGCAAGGACAATTTTTCTTCATAAGCACTGGACTCGATAAAAGCCGGAAAGCTGAAAATGATTTTTTTGATTTCACCCAGCCCTTTAGCCGATTTACTTTCAGACGATTTTGCGTCCTCAAGCCTAACGATCAGGTCCCTGGTTTTAGAAAGTTCTTCTGAGAGCTGCGATATGTCCGCTTGAATGAAACTGCGGATATTTTCATCAGCTTCTCTCTTGTTGCGAACCTGGGCAGCGATGTCGGCCTGTATCTTTTCCATTTTTGTTTTTGCAGAAGCAAGGTCGCGTTCATTGCTGTCAGAGCGAATTAGGCTCTCCATCTTCGTGTCCAGAATTTGAGTGTAATATCCACTGGCTTCATCTGCTACGGTTGCCATCTTTTCAAGAACAAAGCTGTCCATTCTGTTTCCATCAATAGGTTTGAAAGTACAGCTCTTTTTATACCTCTGGTTTGGACACCCATACTTGAAGCGAGGTTGTCCATTCGTCCAGCGATTGGACTCAGGAAATACGTTGAGTCGATGTCCGCATATCGGACAATACAGTAGGCCGGATAATAGAGCGTTGGTCGCTCTATGGGGCCTGTTATATTTATCCTCAATGGCATCTAAGATTTCTTGGACCTCAACCCATTCTTTTCCTGCAATAAAGCCCTCATGCTTTCCAATAGACACAATCCATTCATCAATGGGTTTATCTGTATGGACCTGTGCAAACTTTGGCTCAATAAAGGTGCTATCCTCATCTTCCAGCTTTTCTTGTTCTGTTCGATTATAGACAGCTAAGCCATACGTTCCATCAAACTCTGATTGGTCTTTGCATATATTCCCGTTGTCCTCCATTTCAATTCCGGGGTTGACGGGTGAATTGAAATGGGGCGGTGGAGATCGGCACCCTACGGAGAACCGCAGGATATGACAAAAAACGCCTGACTGGATATAATCCAGCCAGACGCTATCTGATGTATTTTGATGCTGTCTTACATCGTATAGTTCATCTTCTTGGGTATAAATCCCCGTTGCCGGGGACAGGCTTTTTTTGGCAGGTAAATTCCTGCCGGATTATGTCGAAACCCTCTGTGCTTCACGGCGGCTCCCTCCTAAAGCCGCCGTAACATTCAGCACAGGGTCGTCATCCTCATAAGGGTATGGAGAACGGCGGCCTTGAAATGTATTTCAAAACCGCCGCCGGGGTGAAAATGTAAATTGCGCGCACAAAGCCACCTGCCCCGCAACGGTTTTTTTCTTTCCCCGTTTAGCGGGGCAGGATAGCTTGTCTTATTCGGTTTATTCTTGCTCTTGAGCGGCTGCCTCTTTCAGCCGTGAAAAGCTCTCATCGCTGATAATGTGTTCAATCCGGCAGGCATCGGCCTCCGCAGTTTTGGGGTCAACGCCTGCGGCGATAAGCTGCTCGGTAAAAAAGCAATGGCGCTCATAGATTTTTTCGGCAACCTCGCGGCCCACATCGGTCAGATGGAGAAAGTGATCTTCGTCCATTGTGAGAAATCCGCCGTCCCTCAAGGTAGCCACTGCATGGCACACGCTGGGCTTTGACACCTCCATGTGCCGGGCCACATCTACGGAGCGCACCATACCGAGTTTCTTTTGGAGAACAAGAATGGTTTCCAGGTAGTCTTCCCCGGACGCATGAAGTTTCATTAAGACCTCCCTTACTGTATCCGCCAGCCCTCGGCTTGTTCGCGGATTTGGATAAACTTTTTGTAAGTACCTTCCTGTTTCAGCAGTTCCTTATGCGTACCTCTCTGAGCCACAGTTCCGCCATCAATCACAAGGATTTGGTCGGCGTTCTCAATCGTAGCCAGGCGATGGGCAATCGTAATAATGGTCTTGCCATGTGTCAGGGCAGAAATAGCTTCTTGGATCAAATGCTCATTCTCAGGGTCAATGCTTGCTGTTGCCTCGTCTAAGATAACAATGGGAGCATCCTTGAGCATCGCCCTGGCGATAGAAATTCTTTGCTTTTCACCGCCGGAAAGAGAAGAACCCCCTTCACCAATCACCGTGTCATATCCGTCTGGCAAAGCCATTATGAAGTCATGACAGCGGGCGGCTTTTGCGGCGGCGACAATCTGCTCATCCGTAGCGTCCGGGCTGCCGAATTTAATGTTATTCTTGATGGTATCCCGGAACAAATAGACATTCTGAAAAACCATGCTGATATTTTTGAGCAGACTATCGCAGGTAAATCTGCGAATATCCGTTCCACCAAGGGTAATCGTTCCGCTGCCCACATCGTAAAAGCGGGCAATCAGGTTACACAGCGTAGATTTTCCGCTGCCAGATGGCCCCACGATGGCCGTTGTGCTATTCTGCGGAATTTTGAAGTTCAGGTCATGCAGAACAAGCCGGCTGTCATAGGGATGTCTACTATGTGTTCCCGCCCTTGTTTGCCAACACCAGCACCCGGATTATCCTGAAGAAGCCCAAGACCGATTCCAGCATCCGCAAGGTGTGGCTGCCCAAGACTCTGGCCTACATTCTGCTGGAATGGAAGAAGTCCCAGGACGAGCTGAAAGAGATGCTCCGGGACGAGTATCAGGACTACGACCTGGTGGTGGCGCTGCCCAACGGGCGGCCCTGTGAGGACCGGGTGCTCCTGAAGGAGTTTGAAAAGCTGCGGGAGAAGGCTGGACTCCCGAAAGTGGTCTTTCACTCTCTCCGCCATTCCAGCACCACTTACAAGCTGAAACTCAACCACGGCGACCTGAAGGCCACCCAGGGCGACACGGGCCACGCCCAGATCGACATGATCACCAGCGTGTATGCCCACATTCTGGACGAGGACCGCAAGGTGAACGCCCAGAAGTTTGAGGACGCCTTCTACGCCAGCGCCAATCCCGACCTGCGGACGGTGCGCCCTCCGGCAAAAACCAGGGGACCGAAGGAGCCGGAGAGCGTGTCGCTGGACCTGGAGGCCCTGGTGGAACAGCTCCGCAAGTCACCAGAACTGGCCAACACACTGGCCGCATTGCTGGCGTCGGCCCCATCCGGAAAATAGTTCGGAAAAATCGTGTTAGCAAATCCCCGATTTTCATTAGCAAACCCGGAAAAAATGTTCGAAGCCAATTAGCAGGGATACAGCGGAAAATGTATAAAATCGTTCCGGCGGAGCGGCAAGGCCGTTCAAGAGAAACGGCAACAAAAAACCACTGTAAACCATCAGAAAACGGCTTACAGCGGTCATTTTTGGCACCCCCGGCGAGACTCGAACTCACTACATTCCGCTTAGGAGGCGGACCCTCTATCCTGGTGAGGTACGGGGGCATATACAGAAATTATTCAGTTATACAAGGCTCCGGGATTCGAACGGTTCGATTGTTAGGAGGCGGTCGCTCTATCCTGCTGAGCTACAGGCGCATCTAACTTTGTCAGCGGAACAAAAATCCGCCTATGCCGCATTATTGTAACCCAATTTCCGGGCGGTGTCAACGCTGAGGGCGGGAAAGATGCGGGTTTTTGTTGGTTTTTTTGCGGAAAGCTGTTGCATGGCCCGTAAGGTATGCAGTATAATTAAGAGTCGAGCTGATTATGATCTTATGCGGCGGAGGATGGACACCCCACCGCTGAAGGAGAAGGAATATGCAGAACGAGAAATTACGCAACGTAGCCATCATCGCCCACGTCGACCATGGCAAGACCACCCTGGTGGACGAAATGCTCAAGCAGGGCGGCATCTACCGTGAGAACCAGGCCACGGTGGAGCGCGTCATGGACTCCAACGACCTGGAGCGTGAGCGCGGCATCACCATCCTGGCCAAGAACACCGCCGTCCACTACAAGGACGTGAAGATCAACATCGTGGACACCCCGGGCCACGCCGACTTCGGCGGCGAGGTGGAGCGTATCCTGAAGATGGTCAACGGCGTCATCCTGCTGGTGGACGCCGCCGAGGGCCCCATGCCCCAGACCCGCTTCGTGCTGTCCAAGGCCCTGGAGCTGGGCCACAAGGTCATCGTGGTGGTCAACAAGATCGACCGCCCCGACCAGCGCATCCACGAGGTCATGGACGAGGTGCTGGAGCTGCTGCTGGACCTGAACGCCACCGACGAGCAGTTTGAGTCCCCCACCCTGTTCTGCTCCGGCCGTCAGGGCACCGCCTCCTACTCCCCCGACCAGCCCGGTACCGACCTGGTGCCCCTGTTCGAGACCATCGTCAACTATATCCCCGCCCCCGAGGCCGATGTGGACGCTCCCTTCCAGATGCTGGTGTCCTCCATCGACTACAACGAGTTCGTGGGCCGGATCGCCATCGGCCGCATTGAGCGTGGCACCGTGAAGCAGAACCAGGAGATCGTGGTGTGCAACTACCACGACCCCGACGCCGTCCCCAAGAAGGCCAAGGCCACCGCTCTGTATCAGTTTGACGGTCTGGGCAAGGTGCCCGTCACCGAGGCCGACGCCGGCAACATCATCGCCATGAGCGGCATCGGCGAGATCACCATCGGCGACACCATCTGCGCCCCCGACGCGGTGGAGCCCATCGAGTTCGTCAAGATCTCCGCCCCCACCATCGAGATGACCTTCTCCGTCAACGACTCCCCCTTCGCCGGCAAGGAGGGCAAGTTCGTCACCTCCCGCCAGCTGCGTGAGCGTCTGTTCCGGGAGACCATGAAGGACGTGTCCCTGCGGGTCACCGAGACCGACTCCACCGACGCCTTCAACGTGGCCGGCCGCGGCGAGATGAGCCTGTCCATCCTCATCGAGACCATGCGCCGTGAGGGCTACGAGTTCCAGGTGTCTCCCCCCCGCGTGCTCTTCCAGGAGATCGACGGCAAGAAGTGCGAGCCCATCGAGCGCCTGGTGGTGGACGTGCCCTCCGACAGCGTGGGCGCCGTCATCGAGAAGATCGGCTCCCGCAAGGGCGACCTGCTGGAGATGACCCCCGTGGGCGAGCGTATGAAGATCGAGTTCCTGGTGCCCTCCCGCGGCCTGTTCGGCTACCGCAACGAGTTCCTCACCGACACCAAGGGCGAGGGCATCATGGCCTCCGTCTTTGAGTGCTACGCCCCCATGAAGGGCGAGATCCAGCGCCGCAACTCCGGCTCTCTGGTGTCCTTCGAGACCGGCGAGAGCGTGACCTACGGCCTGTTCAACGCCCAGGAGCGCGGCGTGCTCTTCATCGGCGCCGGCGTGCCCGTCTATGCCGGCATGGTGGTGGGCGAGACCCCCAAGCAGGAGGACATCAGCGTCAACGTCTGCAAGAAGAAGCAGCTGACCAATATGCGTGCCTCCGGCTCTGACGACGCCCTGCGCCTCACTCCCCCCCGCCAGATGTCTCTGGAGCAGTGCCTGGAGTTCCTGGCCGACGACGAGCTGCTGGAGGTCACCCCCCAGTCCCTGCGTCTGCGTAAGCGCCTGCTGGACCATGCGGCCCGGATGCGCGAGGCCTCCAAGAAAAAGGCCTGATCATAAGAACAACACCGCCCCCGGCGTGCCGGGGGCGGTGTTTTATGCTAAATACAACAGGCCCCGGAACCGCAGGGTTCCGGGGCCTGTTTTTTATGCCGGGATGGTTTTCCGCTTTTTTCTCCGATGGATTGCCAGCGCCGCGATGAGCAGTACAGCCGCCCCGGCGCAGCACAGCAGCACCACAGGCAAAACATTGGGCGTGGTGCGGTCCAGCAGCACCACCTGCCCGCTGGCCGGGCCGTCAAAGACCAGATAGCTGCCGTCCTGGCTGGCCTTCACCACCTGCCAGCTGCCGTCGGACTGCAGGATGGCCGCCGCCGGGTGATCGGCGTCCGCCGCCCGCAGCCGGAGGGTCACCGTATCTCCCTGGCTGCCTTCCACGGTATAGGACCAGCCCTCCACGCTCCGGTAGCCCGACAGGTCGGGCAGCTCGGTCAGCCCTTCCGCCTTCAGACCAGCGCCTGGCTCAAAAGTGCCCTCCACCAGCAGGGCGGGATGCTCCCCGCCGGAGGAGAGGGTGGCGGTGGGCTGGGTAAACTGGGCCTCCAGCACCATGGACCGGGTCAGCCCCTTGACCGGGAAGTCGGGCCACACCCCATACTCCCCGTCCCGGGCAGGCGGCTCGGGCACCAGGCTCTGGTCCAGGTCGTCCCCGTAGGCAAAGGGGATCTCGGCCACAGTCTTGCCGTCGGCCACAAAGCGGTAGGAGAAGGTGAGGAAGTCCTCGGGGATGCCGCTCAGCACCGAGAAGGCGTCAAACTCCAGCCCCTCCGCCTGACCGGCCACATCCACCCCGTCCAGCCCCGCCAGCTCCTCCAGCAGGTAGCGGTTGCCGGTGAGGGGATCGTCGGACTGACCGGCAATGGCCCCCTGGTACTCCCCGTCTCCCTGGGCCCGCACCATGGCCCGGCAGTCGGTGAGGGTGCCGCCCAGACCGGCGATGCCGCCCAGCCAGCTGCCGCCGTCCAGATCCACCAGGGCGGCGCACCGGATCACCGAACCGCCGGTGCGGCCTGCAATGCCGCCGCAGTAGTCGGCGCCCGTCTCCACCGTGCCCCGGGCGGCGCAGTCCAGGATGGAGCCGGTGGTACACCGGCCGGCGATGCCGCCGCCGCAGTCGTTTCTCACGGTAACGGCGCCGTCAAAGCGGCACTGCCGCACTGCCGCCCGCAGGGTGGCGTACACGTCGGAGAGCAGTTTGATGTCCTCCATGTCAAAGGTAGCCTCGGGGTCGTCCCCCACCTCGGCCCCCACGGCCCCCACAATGCCGCCCACGTTGGAGTCACCCTCCACGGTGCAGGCGGCGGTACAGGCCATGACCAGGCCGGGGCCTTCCGTAATGTCCCCCGAAAGGTCCTGGGTGGTGAGTTTGGGCTCCCGGCCCATGTCGTAGATGGCCTGACGCACCTGGTCCAGAGCCCCGATCACCCGCTGGGCGGAGGCGTGGAGGGCGGTGTTGTCCGCCCCGGCAGCCTGGGTCATCTGGTCCACCCGGTGCTCGATCACATCCAGCTGGGCCCCGATATCGTCTGCCGCCGCCTGGGTCTGCTCCCCCAGCTGGTCGGAATAGTCCTTCAGCAGGGTACGAATGGCGGAGGCCTCGTTGCTGACGGCGTCCAGATCCTTCTTACTGTCCTTGGACAGGGCGCTGCCCGCCCCCACCAGATGGCTGGCGGCGCTGTGGATGGCCTTGGCGGCCTGATCCGCGTCCTTCCGCGCCTCCTCCATCTCTTTTGAGGTATCGTGGCTCAGCGTTTCCCACCGGCCGGTGAGGTCGCTGACCAGGCCGGGCAGCTTGCCCAGGGCCTTGGAGATGGCGGACAGGTGTCCCGCCGGGTCCACGCTGGGGAAGGGTACTGCCAGGGCTCCCTTTAGGTCCAGCTTTTTCAGGCAGTCGGTCACCTGGGTGAGATAGCTGCCCAGGCTGTCCAGCTCACGGGACATGGCCTGGAGGTGGGTGCGGATGGTATTGGCCTGCTTCTCAATGCCTTCGGCGGCATCATCCAGGGCCTCCACCCCTTCCACCAGGGCGCTGTCGGCGCTGTCCAGCATCTTGCTCAGGCTGCGGCGCAGCTGGGCGGTGCCGTCCAGCAGATCGTCCAGGTCGTCCCCGGCCTCATTGGAAAAGGTATCCACATGGCCCCGGAGGCCGTCCAGGGCATCCCCCAGGGCGGCGGCATGGCTGTCCAGCTGGTCGGTCATATCGCTGTAATCAGTGAGACCCTGGTCCCCGGCCTGCTGGGCCCGGTCCCGGATCTGACCCACCGCCTCATGGATGACCTGGGCGTCCTCCACTCCCTGGCCCACCATGCCGCTGAGCTGGTCGGCAAAGCCCTCCATCTCATCAAAGAGGACCCCCAGACTGTCGTTGAGGCTGTCGGCGGGAGAGTCGCCGTAGCGCACCTCCACATTGGGTTCGAACTGGCCCACGATGCCCCCCACGTCCTTCCGGCCCAGAATATGTCCGGTATTGGAGCAGTTGGTGATGGAGCCGGACTGGAGCCCGGCAATGCCGCCGGTGTTGTAGCCCAAGTGCTGATAGCCCACAGTTCCGGAATTGGAGCAGCCGTCAATGTTGCCCCGGGACAGCCCGGCGATGCCGCCGGAGTTGGAGGGTATATCCTGATCGGAGGCGGTATTGATCTCCCCGGCGTTGGTGCAGCCGGTGATGGTACCCAGATTCTGCCCGGCGATGCCGCCGGCGTTGCTGGGGGCGGAGATTGCGGCCTGGTTGGAGCAGTCCGTCACGGTGCCGCTCTCCCCGTTGAGGCCTACCACGCCGCCCACATCCTCCTGACCGGAGACCGAGCCCTTGACGGTACAGTTACGCACGGCGCCGTAGTTCTCTCCGGCCACCAGACCCACCTGGCCTCCGGTGCCGCCGGGTGTGAGGGTGCCCTCCACCGTCAGGTCCTCCACCACTGCGCTCTCGGTAAGGGTGCGGAAGAGGCCCACCTTGGACCCTTTGTCGGAGAAGGACAGGCCGGTGATGGTATGGCCATTGCCGTGGAAGGTACCCTGGAAGATGGGAATGGAGGTAAAGTCTGTGCCGCTGAGGTCCAGGTCGGCGGTCAGCTCCGCCGTCACCCCTACCGACCAGGTATCCTTGGTACAGCTGCGGGCAAAGTCCAGGAAGGCGGACTCGTCCCCGATGGTCACCGTGCCCGCCGCCCGGGCGGGAAGCAGCAGGGAGCAGAGGAGGGCAGCCGCCAGCAGCAGGGCGGTTACGGGTCTGTTGTGCTTCATGGCTGATCCTCCTGTTCCTGCTCCTCGATTTGGAGCTCCTGATACTTGCTCTCAATGAGGGCGTCCACACTGCCGTGGATGACCCCCTTGAATTCGCCGTCCACAAAGCCGGATACATGGCCCCGGACGTGACCGTCCAGCCGCATGGTGCCCTTGTTGAACCGCTGGGACCGGTCCCGGTTGAGGGAGATGGCGGTGCGCTGGATGATGGCGTCGCCCAACAGCAGCAGCTGGGGCAGCACGGTCATCACCAGGAAGATGGAGGTGACGGTGCCCCGGCCCAGGGTGAGACCCACCGAGCCGATGGTGGCGTCGGTGGAGATGCCGCCGATGAGGAAGCCGGCCACCGCCATGATGGTACCCGAGGTGAGGATGGTGGGGAAGCTCTGGCTCAGGGCCTCCACCACCGCCTTCCGGGGCTCCATGCGGGTCTTCAGCTCCAGATAGCGGTTGGTGATGACGATGGCGTAGTCGATGGTAGCGCCCATCTGGATGGAGCTGACCACCAGGTAGCTGAGGAAAAACAGATTGGTGCCGGTAAGTACCGGGAAGGAGAAGTTGATCCAGATGGAGCCCTGGATGGTGAGCACCAGCAGCACCGGCAGACCGGCGGACTTGAAGGTGAACAGCAGGATCACCACAACGAAGAGGGCGGTGAGTACGCTGATCTTCAGGTTGTCGCCCGAGAAGGAGCTGGCCAGATCAAAGGCGTTGGTGGAGTTGCCCACCAGCACCACGTCGTTATAGTAGTCCTCACCGATGGCGCGGATCTCATCCAGCAGGGCGTAGGTGTCCTCCCCCTCGGTGGGCACGTCAGCCACAAAGACCAGCCGGGACCACTCCGTACCCTGGAGCTGCTTGAGTCCCACGTCCAGCTGCTCCTGCAAATCCTCCACCTTTTGGGCCTGGTCGCCGGTGAGGCTCACCACGCCCTTGTCCTTCTGCTCCAGCAGGAACTGGAAGATATCCAGCAGAGGCACCGAGTAGTCGTCCGGGTTCTGGAAGATGGAGCCGTACTCCTCCACACTCAGGCCGTAGGCCTGGAAGAGCAGCCGGGCCAGCTCCACGTCCACCCCGGCCAGCTCGGCAAACTGCCGGGGGGTGATATCGTCGGTGAGCATCCGGCCCGGTTCCACCTCGATGTTGGCAAGGCCGGTGACCTGGGTCACCTGGGGCAGGGCCTCCACCCGCTCCAGGATGCGGCCCTCCTTTTGATAGTCCCCCCGGGGCACCAGCATGGCGATGGTATTCTTCTTGCCAAAGGTATCGGTCACCTTTTCGGCAGCCAGCTGCCAGTCTGGCTTGTTGGAAAAATCGGCGTTGTTGGTGTCAAAAACGTAGGCGCAGTGGCTGGACAGAATCGCCCCGGCAATGACCACCACCAGAAAGATGGGGGGGAGCACAAAGCGCAGCTTGACCACCCCTTTGCCCCAGAAGTTGATCTTGGGCACCAGATTTTTGTGGCGGGTGCGGTCGATGGGCCCCTGGAACACCATCAGCAGGCCGGGCATCAGCAGAAAGACGCACAGCATGGAGCATACGATGCCCTTGGCCAGCACGATACCCATATCAAAGCCGATGCGCAGCTGCATGAGCATCAGAGCCACCAGGCCGGAGATGGTGGTCAGGCTGGAGGAAGAGATCTCCACAATGGCCTTGCTCAGGGCGGCAATGTCCGCCTCCCGGGCATCCAGGCCGTTGTCCCGCTCCTCCATGTACCGGTGGCAGAAAATGATGGCGTAGTCGATGGCCAGAGCCAGCTGGAGCACCACGGCGATGGAGTTGGTAATAAAGGAGATGGTGCCGAAGATGAAGTTGGTGCCCATGTTGAGCACCGCCGCCGCCACAAATACGATGAGGTAGACGGGCACCTCCATATAACTCTTGGAGGTAAAAAGCAGCACCACCACAATGACCGCGGCGGCGATGGCCAGGATGACGGTCATCTCCTGCCGCAGGGAGGCGGAGGTGTCCCGGCCCACCTCGGTGGACAGGGATACGTCGTACCCCTCCAGCAGATCCTCCACCCGGTGGAGGGCCGCCACCGTCTCCTCATCCCCGGTCTCCCCCTCAAAGGAGATGGAGAAGAGGGCGGCGGAGTCCTTGTAGTGGTCGGCGGTGTCGTCAAAGGCCACCTCCGACACCCCCTCCACCCCCTTCAGCCGTTCGGCCAGGGCGGCGGCGGTGTCGTAGGTCACGTTGGACACCATCACGTCGGCGGTGCCCAGGGTGACAAATTGCTCCTCCATCAGGGTCAGGCCCCGCCGGGTCTCGGTTTCCGGCGGCAGATAGGAGGTGATGTCGTTGTTGATCTGTACCTTATTGATGGAAGCCCCGCAAAAGATGAGGGCGGCGATAAAGACCAGAAAGAAGGCCTTCCGTTTATCCACAATAAAGCGGGCCAGTTTGGTCATAGGTGTCTCGGTTTTTTTGTCCGTTACCATAGGCAGATTCCTCTCAATGGTTGGGGATAAAGCGGGCCAGATGGTCCAGCAGGACCTCCTCCGGCACCGGGTCGGGGCTGATCAGCCACCAGTGCAGCAGGGACAGCATGGCCCCCACATAGAAGCGGGCGGCAATCCGAGGGTCCACCCCCGGCATGGCGTCGGGGAAGGGCGGGCGGCTCATGCGGGCACACAGCTCGTTGGCCGCCGCGTCCTCCAGCAGGCGGGTCTGGGTGTCGGCGCCGCTGTCCAGGCAGGCCCGGTACAGGGCCCTTCTCTCCTTGAAAAAGGCCAGGGTGTTGCGGGCTGCCTCCAGGAAAAACGCTCTGGGGGTGGGGGCGTCCTGGGGAATACAGGCGTCGATGCACGTCCGCTCCAGCTGGGTCAGCAGATAGTGGAGCAGCTCCTGCTTGTCGTTGAAATGGGCGTAAAAGGTGGTGCGGTGGACCATGGCCCGGCGGCAGATGTCGGTGACCGACAGCTCCTGAAAGGGCCGCTCCTCCATCAGCTCCACCAGGGCCTGGGTCAGCTGCCGCCGGGTCTTGCGCTGACGCAGGTCCAGATTGTCCTCTCGTTTCTCCTCCACTGAGACCCCTCCTTTCATTGGCCGGAACAGCATACCACTTTACACTACAAGTGTCAAGATAAAATACAAATGTCGATTAGCCAGAGGGAAAGGCTGCGGGATTTACAGGTTGCTTTTTTTTAAAGGAGACAGTATAATGAAGGCGTCTAATTATGGAAACCTTTACGGCAACGGAGGGAAATGTATGAAAGCAAAGCGATTTGCAGCCCTTTGGCTGGCGGTGGTTCTGACGATGTCCCTGCTGGTGGTACCCGCCGGGGCAGTAAGCTTTACGGATATGCAGGGTCACTGGGCCCAGGAGGACGTGGAGTATCTGGCCGGTCTTGGCATTGTCAAGGGTACCAGCGCCACCACCTTCGCCCCCGCTCAGAAGATGACCGCCTGCGAGGCCCTGCTGTTCTGTTCCCGGGCCACCGGCGTGTCCGCCGCGGATAAAAAGCAGATCGCCGCCGACCGGGCCGACCAGCTGAAGGAGATCCTGCCTGAGAACGTCTACAGCTGGGCGGAGGAAGAGATGGCCGTCTGTCTGGAAACCGGCATCATCAGCGTCACCGAGCTGGAGGCCATGTGCTCCTCCGGTGCGCTGCTCAAGTCCATCACCCGGGAGAGCCTCTCCATGTATCTGGTGCGGGCCATGCAGCTGGAGCCCATGGCCAAAAACCTGACCAATTATTCCATGAGCTTTGCCGACACCGCCTCCATCTCCCAGGCGCTGCGGCCCTATGTGTATCTGCTCAATACATATGGCATCGTCCAGGGCAACACCGCCAACCAGTTTATGCCCCAGGGCAGCCTGACCCGGGCGGAAATGGCCACCATGCTCCGCCGGGCCATCGACTTTATGGATGAGCAGGGCATCTATGCCGAGCTGCCCGCCTACACCGACTACCAGTGGGTGGGCGGCGTCATCGACGCGGTGAGCTCCACCAGCAACGGCGCCACCCTGCTCACCATCACCGGCAATCTGACCGATACCTTTGGCATTTCCGTGCCCGCCAACGTGCCCATCTATGAAAACAACATCCGCACCACCCCCAACTCCCTGCGTGCGGGCCAGTATGTCCGGGTGAACCTGGACGACAAGGGGGCGGCTCAGGCGGTCCGTCTGGGCGGGACCCTGACCAGCCTCAGCGGCAGCATCACTGAGGTATCCCAGGACAGCATCACCATCAGCGTGGGCGGCACCAGCAAGCGGCTGGACATTGACCGCTTTACCAGAGTCCAGGTGGGCCAGCTGGTGGGCGATCCTTCCCTGATCGAGCCCGACGCCGGTTATACCCAGGCCCAGTGCTGGGTGGACGGCATGGGCCATCTGGCCGAGCTGAAGCTGTCCGGCGGCACCCGTTCCGCCGAGGGCTTCCTCACCAGCGTGGAGAACACGTCCGGCGGCCAGACCATTACCGTCTCCGCCTTTGACGGCCAGCGCGCCCAGTACACCCTGGTGTCCGGCGCCGCCGTCACTGTCAACGGCAAGGCGGGCTCCATTACCGTGTCCAACAAGGGGGACTATGTGAGCCTGCGGGTGTCCAACGACAACGCCGGCACCGTGGTGAGCGCCGCAGTGGATACCGTGTCCGACTATGTGCAGGGCCCCATCAAGAGCATCAGCTTCACCAAGGACCCCTACGAGATCACCCTGGAGGACAGCCTCACCGGCCGCTCCCGCACCTACCCCATCGCAAGCAATGCCATCGCCCGCTATGACGGAGAGGAGATCACCGTCAAGGAGGTGGCCCGCAACAACTTTGCCACCCTTCAGCTCTCCGGCGGTCAGGTGGTGCTGCTGGACACCTACCCCGCTTCCACCACCACCCAGGGCGTGATCGAGAGCATCACCTACGCCAGCCCCACCACCCTGGCGGTGCGCACCCCCCAGGGCACCACCGCCACCTTCACCATCGACCTGACCAACCTGCCCGACATTGAGCGGGACGGCAAGACCAGCTCCATCGATAAGCTGCGCAGCGGCGACAAGGTCACCGTCACCGTCCGCTACAATGAGGTGTATGAGATCGAGGCCACCTCTCAGAACGCCACCCTGTCCGGCACCATCACACGGGTGGTCCAGGACACCACCGGCGTCAGCATCGACGTGCGCTTCTCCGACGGCTCCACCGACACCTACCAGGTGTCCGAGGGTGTGTCGGTGACCCAGAAGGGCTCGGTCATCTCCCTCTACGCCCTCAAGCCCAATGACGCGGTGGAGCTGACCCTCAGCGGGGACGAGGTCGTGGCCATCAACGTCACCGGCAGCTCCTCCTCTTCCACCCAGATCACCGGCTCGGTGCTGGTGGTCAACACCAAGGACGACACTCTGATGATCAGCCTGGAGGACGGCACTCCCCTCACCGTGGATGTGGAGGACGCCAGCTTCGTTACCATTTCCGGTTCCTCCACCAGCCTGAACAAGCTGGCGGCGGGGGACCAGGTGCAGATCTACGGCCAGTATTCCGGCAGTCTCTTCGCCGCCACTCTGGTGGTCAAACTGTAATTGTTTAAATTTTGCGGGGCCCGGCTGGTTAGAGCCGGGCCCCGATTTGTCAAACTGTTTTGACAAATCGGGGCGTTATTGACTGGACGCGAAAGACAACCCTGACGGTTTTCTTTCACACTATCTTTCCCTCCGAAGCCTCGGCCTGGAGCGCTTAATTCGTTAAAGCCCGGCTTTTATGCGCCGGGCCCTATACTTGACTTGACTTTTGGGCCTCAAATGGATAAAATAAGTAGCACCCATGCGTATTTTGATAAAAAAGGATTGAGATAGATATGGCACAGGACAAAAAGCAGGTGGAACAGATCACCGATATGGAGGTGGACTTCGCCAAGTGGTTCACCGACGTTTGTAAGAAGGCGGAGCTCATCGACTACTCCTCCATCAAGGGCGTGTTCATCTACCGCCCCTACGGCTACGCCATCTGGGAAAACTTCCAGAAGATTCTGGATGAGAAGTTCAAGGAGACCGGCCACGAGAACGTGTACCTCCCCCTGCTCATCCCCGAGTCCCTGCTCCAGAAGGAGAAGGATCACGTGGAGGGCTTCGCCCCCGAGTGCGCCTGGGTCACCATGGGCGGCTCTGAGAAGCTGGAGGAGCGCTACTGCATCCGGCCCACCAGCGAGACCCTGTTCTGTGAGCACTACAAGAACATCATCCACTCCCACCGGGACCTGCCCAAGCTGTACAACCAGTGGTGCTCCGTGCTGCGTTGGGAAAAGACCTCCCGCCCCTTCCTGCGTCACCGGGAGTTCCTGTGGCAGGAGGGCCACACCATGCACGCCACCGCCGAGGAGGCCATTGCCGAGACCGAGCAGATGTTCAACATCTACGCCGACTTCTGCGAGAACTACCTGGCCATGCCCGTGGTGAAGGGCCGCAAGACCGACAAGGAGAAGTTCTCCGGCGCCGAGGCCACCTACACTGTGGAGTGCATGATGCACGACAAGAAGGCCCTCCAGGCCGGTACCTCCCACTACTTCGGCGACGGCTTCGCCACCGCCTTCGACATCACCTTTACCGGTGAGGACAACAAGCCCCATCACCCCTTCCAGACCTCCTGGGGCGTGTCCACCCGCCTCATCGGCGGCGTCATCATGACCCACGGCGACAACAACGGTCTGGTGCTGCCCCCCCGCATCGCCCCCACCCAGGTCATCATCATCCCCGTGGCCCAGCACAAGGAGGGCGTCATCGAGGCCAACGAGGCCGTCATGAACCGCCTGAAGGCCGCCGGTATCCGGGTGAAGATGGACGCCTCCAAGCAGTCCGCCGGCTGGAAGTTCGCCGAGTACGAGATGAAGGGCGTGCCCCTGCGTCTGGAGATGGGTCCCAAGGACATGGAGAAGAACCAGTGCGTGCTGGTCCGCCGGGACAACGGCGAGAAGATCTTCGTTTCCCTGGACAACATCGAGGAGACCGTCAAGACCATGCTGGACGCGGTGCAGCAGGGCCTGTACGACAAGGCCAAGAAGAACCTGGACGAGAACACCTATGCCTGCTCCACCGTGGAGGAGGTCAAGGAGAAGATGTCCACCCAGGGCGGCTTTGCCAAGACCATGTGGTGCGGCGACGAGGCCTGCGAGCTCAAGATGAAGGAGATCGCCGGCGTGTCCTCCCGCTGCATCCCCCTGGAGCAGGAGCACCTGGGCGACGTGTGCCCCGTCTGCGGCAAGCCCGCCAAGCACATGGTGTACTGGGGCGTGGCTTACTAATCACCCAAACCCATACGACAAAAAAGGACCCGGAGCATGGCTCCGGGTCCTTTTTTGTTTTATTCCTCTACGCCGTACCAAGCCAGCAGGGACTCCACCATGCCGTCCACGATCTTGGCCTGATACTCCGGGGTCTCCATAAGAGCGTCCTCCCGGGGATTGGTCATAAAGCCCATCTCAATGAACACGCAGGGGATGGTGGAGAAGTTAAAGGCGGTCAGGTCGGAGCGCTGGACGGTGCCCAGGTTCTTGGCCCCCGTATGCTCGCACACCGCCTCGATCATCAGCTCTCCCAGCCGGGCGCTCTCCTCCACGATGGAGGGGGTGCCCAGCAGGTCCCCGTAGGGCACCAGCACCATGGCCCCGTTGTAGTCCGGGTCGGTCCAGCCGTTGGCGTGGATGCTGATGTGTACATCGGCTCCCGCCTCCTGGGCGATCTTGCACCGGTCGATGCCGCCCAGGGTGATCTCGGACACCTCCCGGGTCATCACTACCTCGGCTCCCAGCGCCTCCAGGGCGTCCCGGAGCTGGAGCCCCACCGCCAGGTTGAGCTGCTCCTCGGTCTGATTGGCTCCGGCGGTGCCGCCGCCAAAGAGGTACTTGGTCTCATCAGACAGCGGAGAGACCAGCTCCCGCTGGCCGGTGCCGGTCAGCGGGGTGACGCAGTGGCCGGGGTCCACGCAGATCACCGCCCCCTCCAGGGGCAGCGG
>NZ_NFIL01000031.1:0-31379 GCF_002161755.1 Flavonifractor sp. An4
TAGTTCATATAGTCCCCTCCTGGTGTTTTGGTTGTGTGATTACTCCATTCTACCACTGGGGGCCATATGAACTCTTTTTATTTCCCTAAATTGTTGCGCTTGATAGTATAATTCACCAGATGTAATAAAAAACGCGAGCCTTACGGCTCGCGTTTTTTGTGTTGTGCATTTAACTCAGACGCAGGGCGGAAACCTCGTTCAGCACGGTCTGCATGGTGGCCTTGTCATACCCGCCGTTGGAGGCAGTGCGGTCCAGCAGGATTCCGCCGTCCTTGGTGGGAGCCGAGAGGGCACACACCGACAGATAGACTACCTGGGCCCGCAGGAAGGTGCCGCTCTCCAGCATAGTGCGTTCACTCTGACGGATGGCACCCAGCGTTACCCCCGCCTCCATGGCAGTCTGCCAGGTAAAGTCAGGATTGGTACCAGTCTCGGAATAACCCAACGCCCGGAGCACGAAGGTCATATACTCCCCTGCCGTAATGGTGTTGTTGGGGGCAAAGACCAGCTGACCGGCGGCGTTGGTGCCAATGCCGGTGGTGTAGCCCTTTTCATAGGCATAGGCCAGATAGCGGTCGGCCCAACTGGGGCTGTCCACAAAAGGATTGGCTGCTGTACTGGACAGGGCGACCTGTTCCTCCCCCAGCAGACGGATGAACATGACCAGTCCCTCCACCCGGACCGGCTGGCGCTCCAGCTCATAGCCGGAGCCGTAGGTGGCGCCGGTGCCCTTCAGAAGACCCATCTTAGTCAGACCGTCAGCCATCGCGTTATAATCTACGTTTCCGCTGGCGGAGAGGGTATAGCTTCCCTCCAGACAGAGGACTGCAGTATCAGAGGTCACAGTCACCGCCACAGCGGCGCTCTCCCCTGCCAGACAGCGGTGGCGGGCAGTCAGGCCACTGCCGGAGGCCACCGTATTGCCTGCCGTTGTATCCACCAGCACGCCACCGGAGGCCGTAGCACTTCCTGCCAGCAGCATCACGCCGGAGCCGGAGGTAAGGGTCAGCACATCGCCCTTTTTAAAGCGCAGGTCATTGAGTCCGGACGTTCCGCCTGCTTGAGCCAAATATGCGGAATGCTCGCTGTTGAGTTGGTTCAGCGCCTGATGATAGACAGGTGCCGTCAATTCCTCCACCCGCTGCTCCGCCTGCTTCAGGGCCTCATCGGTAAACGTACCATTTACATAACTTTTGCTCACCAAAGACTGGTCGGCGGCTACCACCGCCCCGCAGCTCACCAGGATCACCCCGGCAAGCAAGATTGCCGCTGCTTTTTTCATGCGTCCTCCGAGATCATATAGCTGAGGGCCAACAGGCTGTCCGCAAAGTGAACATCTTCAATGACCACGCCCGGCGCCTCCACCGTCAGCTCGCTGTTAGTAAAATTCCAGATACCCCGTACACCGGCTCGCACCAGCCGACTGGCGGTGGTATTGGCAACGCTCCGGGGCACGGTCAATACACCGATGCTGGCCGGATGCTCCACCAGATACTCCTCCAGCCGATCCACATGATAAATGGGCACGCCAGAGCGAGTCTGGCCCACGATCTCCGGGGCCACGTCAAAGGCCGCGGCCAGCGCCACACCCGAGCGCTCAAAGTGGAAGTTCTCCATCAGGGCCCGGCCCAGATTGCCCGCGCCCAGAATAACCGCCGTATGTCCCCGGTTCATACCCAGGATATCAGAGATCTCATCCCGCAGTTTCTCCACGTTATAACCATATCCCTGCTGGCCAAATTCCCCAAAGCAGGACAGATCCTGCCGGATCTGGGAGGCTGTCAATCCCATGGAGCGGCCCAGAGCACTGGATGAAATACGCTCCACACCGGCCGTATGCAGGTCCGTCAAATGGCGGTAATACCGGGGCAGCCGCCGAATCACCGCACTGGACACCTTTTGCTTTCTCATGCGCCATCACACTCGTTCCAGAGGATATCTTTCCTATTCAGTTTACTCAAAACCGGCCCCGATGTCAACGCCTCACGGGCAATTCCTCCGTTGACGGCATAGAGTGGAAAGAAAAGGAGGAATGCAACTTGGCCGCAACAGGAACCATTCTGACCCGGGTATTTACGTCCCGGGCCCAGATCCCGGTGGCAGGCGCCACCGTAGCTTTTACCCAGCGGGGCACCGAAGGACGCCACACCCTGCTGGCCCTGCGGGTCACCGACGCCAATGGCCGCACCACACCGGTTCAGGTAGAAACGCCTGACGCCTCAGCCAGCGAGTCTCCCGGCACCGTCACTCCCTTTGCCGTGTGTGATATCTGGGCTGAGACCCCGGGCTATGAACTGCTGGTGGTGGAGAACGTCCAGATCTTTGCCGGCACCCAGACCTTGCAGGAGCTGGAGCTCATCCCTCTGCCGGAGCAGTCTGCCATTCTGCTGCCGGAGGACCCGGTCAACGTACCGCCTCAGAATCTGTAAAGGAGGGATACCATGCCAGAATCGCTGCCCATTACCCCCTATGTGCCGCAATACATCACCGTCCATCTGGGCCCGCCGGGCTCCAGCGCGGAGAATGTGACGGTATCCTTTCCGGAGTATGTGAAAAACGTGGCCTCCAGCGAGATCTACCCCACCTGGGAGCCCGCCGCCCTCCAGGCCAACATCCTGGCCATCATCTCTTTCGCACTTAACCGGGTATACACCGAGTTCTATCCCAGCCGGGGCTACCCCTTCAATATCACCTCCTCCACCGCCTACGACCAGAAATTTATCAAGGGCCGTAACATCTTTGAAAATATCAGCCAGCTGGTGGATGAGATGTTCAACTCCTACATACGGCGCATCGGCTTTGTAGAGCCTCTGGCCGCCAAATTCTGCAACGGCACCACCGTCACCTGCGACGGGCTGTCCCAGTGGGGCAGCCAGGCCATGGCGGAACAGGGGGCGGACTATATGACCATCCTGCGCTCCTACTACGGCGATAACATTGAGCTGGTGACCAACGCCCCGGTCCAGGGCATCCGCTACTCCTACCCCGGCTATCCTATCCGCCGGGGAGACAGAGGCGAGGCGGTCCAGCGCATCCAGGTCATGCTCAACCGTATCTCCCGGGACTACCCAGCCATACCCAAGGTCTACCCGGTGGACGGGGTTTTTGGTCCCACTACGGAGGCAGCGGTAGAGAAATTCCAGTCCATCTTTGACCTGACCCCCGACGGTATCGTGGGCAACTCCACCTGGTACAAGATGGTGTTTCTCTATGTAGGGGTGCTGGATCTGGCAGAGCTCATCAGTCAGGGGCAGACCTATTACCCCGGCAGCGGAAGCCAGCCCTTCCCCAACGTGCTGGCCGAGGGCGCCAGAGGCGATTCGGTACGAACCGTACAATATGTGCTGTCGGTAGTGTCGGAGTTCTACAGCAATATCCCCCGGGTGGCCATCGACGGCATCTACGGTCCCGCCACAAAAAACGCTGTCATCGCGGTTCAGCGCATGGCCGGCCTGCCCCAGGACGGTATCATGGGTCCACAGACCTGGGCCGCCCTCTACCGGCTCTATGCCGGTATCGCGGACACGGTGGAGACCTATACCAACGTGATCCCGGAGCAATTCCGCCCCGACCTGCCCGAAAGTCAGGCCACCGGCCTGACTCAGTATCCCGGCCAGCCCATGACCCTGGGTTCCGCCGATGAGAGAGGAGTAACCCAATGATCGTGCCCCAAGAGATCCGACTGATCGGCCAGCCGGTCCGCAGCCTGCAAACCATGCTGCGGGAGCTGTCCTTCCTCTACGACTTCCTCCCCCGCCTCACTCCTGATGGGGTCTTTGGGGAGCGCACCCTGGAGGCCGTCATGCTCTTTCAGCGAGAATTCTTCCCGCCGGTCACCGGTCGGGTGGACCAGGCCACCTGGGAGGCCATCGTAGCCCTCTTCTTGCAGGCCAGAGCCAGGCTGGCCGGGCCTCTCCCCTGCCGCGGCTACCCCAACTGTGATTTTTCCGTTCAGCCTGACCAGGACAGCGTCCACCTCTATCTGGTGCAGTCCATGTTCCGGGCACTGGCCCGCCTCCTCAATGGCATCCAGTCCACCCCGGTCACCGGCCAGAACGACACCGCCACTCAGCATAATATCCGCTGGGTCCAGCAGTTGGACGGCCGGCCCCAGACCGGCGTACTGGATCAGGACAGCTGGAATACCATCAGCCGTCTATATACGCTGTTCGTCACCTACGGGCAGAAATAGACTACTGCAGCTATTTCTGTAAAAGAAATAGGGTCGATGCAGAGTTTTCCTCTGCATCGACCCCGCTCTTTTCTCAGGTCTCGTGGTCCACTGTCTTCATCTGTTTCAGATTGCCGATCTTATGACTCCGACGCTCCAATTCGGCCAGCACCGCGTCCAGAGGGATGTTCTGGTCGGCCATCATCACCATCAGGTGGTAGATGAGGTCGGAAATCTCTCCCACCGTCTCCTCCTGCTTGCCGTTCTTGGCGGCAATGATGGTCTCGGAGCACTCTTCCCCCACCTTCTTCAGGATTTTGTCCAGGCCCTTATCAAACAGGTAGCAGGTGTAGGACCCCTCCTGGGGATCGCTCTTGCGGCCCAGCACCACCTGGTACAGGTCCTGTAAAATGGTATCGCTCATGGTGTTTCCTCCCAAATCGTGTTAAAAAAGCAGCTGCGTGCTCCGGTATGGCAGGTGGGGCCCTCCGGGGTGCAGAGATAGAGCAGGGTGTCGGTGTCACAGTCGGTAACCATCTTCTTCACATGGAGGAAGTGGCCCGAACTCTCGCCCTTATTCCACAGTTTCTGGCGGCTGCGGGACCAGAACCAGGCGGTCTTGGTCTTTAAGGTCAGCTCTACCGCCTCTTTGTTGGTAAAGCCCAGCATCAAAATATCTTTGGTATCCGCGTCCTGGATGATGACGGGGATCAAATCGGATTTCTGAAACAAAAGGTCCAGATCCAGCATACTATCACCTCAAAACTCCCAGGGCGGCTTCTCCTCTTTCCAGTCCCAGGGATCTTCTCCTCCCCGCCGGTCCCGGCGGGCGGTCAGCTTGGTCTGCTCCGCCGATGTGCGAGACGCCGGCCGGCTGGTGGCCGGTCTTTGTTTCACCGGTTTCCGCATCTGGTTCCCGCCCGGCAGTCGCTTTCCAGTCAACTGATTGACATTGTCTTCTCCAATCAGATCGGACACCAGATCAAAAATGTTATCCAGCATATCATCTTCCCCCTTGTGTGAGTTATCGCACCGGGATCTGTCTGGTTTCAAGATACTCCTTTACCTGGGGCACTGTCAACTCCCCAAAATGGAATAAAGAGGCTGCCAGGGCCGCGTCGCACCCGGTCTCTTCAAATACCTCCGCAAAATGGGCCAGGCTACCGCAGCCACCGGAGGCAATCACGGGGATGGATACCGCATTGGTGACCGCTTTTGTCATGGCCAGATCAAAACCAGCCTTGGTTCCATCTGCGTCCATGGAGGTGAGCAAAATCTCTCCCGCTCCCAGGGCCTCGCCCTTCTTCACCCATTCGATGAGGTCCATGCCGGTGGGCTTGCGGCCTCCGGCCACCACCACCTCCCAGGTGCCGTCTCCCCGGGACCGGGCGTCCACCGCCAGCACCACGCACTGGGAACCAAACCGCTCTGCCGCTTCGGAAATCAGTTCAGGCCGGGCCACGGCGGCGGAGTTGACAGAGATCTTGTCCGCCCCTGCCCGCAGCAGCCGCTGGAAGTCCTCCAGAGTACGGATGCCACCCCCCACGGTTAGTGGGACAAAGACCTGAGCGGCGGTGCGTTCTACCACGTCGGCCACGGTATCCCGGGCATCACTGGTGGCGGTGATGTCAAGAAAGACGATCTCATCAGCTCCCTGATCGGAATAGTATTTGGCCAGCTCCACCGGGTCGCCGGCGTCTCGGATATTGACGAAGTTGACCCCCTTCACCACACGGCCGTCCCGCACATCCAGGCAGGGAATGATTCGTTTGGCTAACACTGCTCCCCCGCCTCCTTTACCGCTTGTGCCAGGTCCACCGTTCCGGCGTAGTAGGCCTTGCCGATGATGGCTCCATACAACTCCATGCCGTTCAGCTTGGACAGGTCTCCGTTGGAGGATACCCCGCCGGAGGCCACGATCTGACAGCTTACCGCTTCTTGAAGCGCAGCCAGCCGGTCAAAAGAAGGGCCGGACAACATCCCATCGGTAGCGATATCTGTAAAGATAATCGTCCTTACACCTATCGCCTCCATGGACTTGGCGAAGTCCAGGTAGTTGAGGCCGGAGGACTGCTCCCATCCGGCGGTCTTGACGATGCCGTCCATGGCATCAATGCCCACGGCAATGCGCTCGCCATACTTGGCTACCGCCTCTTTCACAAACTCCGGATGGCTGACGGCGGCGGAGCCGATCACGCACCGCCAAACTCCCAGGGCAAAGACCTCCTCCAGGTCGGCCATAGAGCGGATACCGCCCCCCAGCTCCACCTTCAGGCCGGAGCTCTGAGCCACCGCCTGCACAATGGCGCCGTTCTGCCGGGCTCCACTGCGGGCTCCGTCCAGGTCCACCATGTGGATATGGCGGGCCCCGGCGTCATAAAAGGCCTTTGCAGTCGCCAGCGGATCATCCGCCACCTGGTGAGCCGTTGCGAAATCTCCTTTGTAAAGGCGGACAGCCTTACCATCTTTCAAATCAATGGCGGGAAATAAGATCATCTGTTCAGCCCTCCGAAGTTTTTCAGAATCTGCAAGCCCACCTCACCACTCTTCTCCGGGTGGAACTGGCAGCCGTACACGTTGCCCTTCTGCACCGCCGCCACCACCGGGATACCGTAGTCGGTCTGGGCGATAACGGTGGCCGGGTCAGCGGCCACGCCACAGAAGGAGTGGACAAAGTAGACGTAGCTACCCTCCTCCACCCCAGCAAACAGCGGAGACGGGTTGGGGTAGCTCAGGCTGTTCCAGCCGATGTGGGGCAGCTTAAGATTGGTCTCAATCTTACGGACACAGCCAGGTACAAGTCCAAGTCCTTTACACTCCCGCACCTCTTCGCCCCGGTCGAAGAGCAGCTGCATTCCCAGGCAGATGCCCAGGATGGGTTTGCGTTCTGCCTGGGCCACCAGCACCTGGTCCAGACCGGTCCCCCGCAGCTTGTCCGCCGCGTCGGGGAAGGCCCCTACGCCGGGCAGGATGATGGCGTCAGCCCGTTCCAGCTCCCCGGGGGCGCTGGTGATACAGGTTTTCAGGCCCAGGTAGTCCATGGCGTTGGTCACGCTCTTCAAATTGCCCACGCCGTAGTCCACGATAGCGGTATAACCCATCACAGCACCCCCTTGGTGGAGGTGACCCCGGTACCGGTAATCTGCACGGCCTCCTTGACCGCCACACCCAGGGACTTGAACAGGGCCTCAGTAATGTGGTGGGCGTTCTTTCCGTAGTGGCACTTCATATGTAAAGTTAATCCACTATTCACCGCGAAGGCCCTCATAAACTCCTCGGTAAGGCAGGAATCATAGGCCCCGATCATGGGTTGAGGCATCTCGGCGTCAAACACCAGAAAGGGCCGGTTGGAGAAATCCAGGGCGGTAAAGCATAGGGCCTCATCCATGGGGATGAAGGCAGAGGCAAACCGCCGGATGCCCTTCCGGTCCCCCAGTGCCTCCTTCATGGCCTGGCCCAGCACGATGCCTATATCTTCCACGGTGTGGTGCCCGTCCACCTCCAGATCGCCCTGGACATAGAGCTCCAGGCCCAGCCCACCATAGAAGGCGAAAGCCGTCAGCATATGATCGAAAAAGCCGATACCGGTGTGGACGTCCACCCCTCCTCCCTCCAGAGAGAGGGTCAGGCGGATATCGGTCTCCTTGGTGGTGCGGGTCAGTTGGGCTGTTCTCATGGTCATTCTCCTTTACTCAAACCGCACCCTGATGGAATTGGCGTGGGCGGTGAGATGCTCCGCATTGGCCAGGGTGATGATCTGCTCCTTAATGGGACCCAAGCTGGCCTGGTCATATTGGATGACACTCATAGTCTTGAGGAAGCTGTCCACGCTGAGGGGCGAGAAGAACCGGGCGGTACCGCTGGTGGGCAGCACATGGTCAGGTCCGGCCAGATAGTCCCCCAGAGGTTCCGGGGACCAGGCGCCCAGGAACACCGCACCGGCGTTCTTGATGGAGGGCAGCAGGGCCCGGGGGTCCTCGGTGACGATCTCCAAGTGCTCCGGGGCTACCTCGTTGGCCAGGGCGGCGCAGTCAGCCAGACTATCGCACACGATGGCGCAGCCAAAGTCCCGCAGGGAGCACTCCATGATCTCAGAACGGTCCAGATAGCCAGTCTGGCGGATAATTTCAGCGTCCACCGCCTGGGCCAGTTCCATGGAATCGGTGAGCAGCACGGCGGAGGCCAGCTTGTCGTGCTCCGCCTGGCTCAGCAGGTCGGCGGCTACAAATTTGGGGTTGGCCTTGCCATCTGCGATAATCAATATCTCGGAAGGCCCTGCCACCATGTCGATGTCCAGCTTGCCGTAGGCCTGTCGCTTGGCGGAGGCCACAAAGGCGTTGCCGGGGCCCACCAGCTTATCCACCCGGGGGATGAATCCAGCCCCGTAGGTCAGGGCCGCCACCGCCTGGGCGCCGCCGACAGCAATGACCCGGTCCACCCCGGCGATCTTGGCAGCGGCCAGCACAGCATCGTTCAGGTTCTCGGTGGGGGGCGTCACCATAACGATCTCCTCCACCCCGGCCACCTTGGCAGGCACCGCATTCATCATCACACTGCTGGGGTAGGCTGCCGTGCCGCCGGGCACATAGATTCCCACCCGGGTCAGGCCACGGACCACCCGGCCCACCACGCCCCCGTCAGGGGAAGTCCACTCCATGGTATGGGTAAGCAGTTTCTCATTGTAATCCTTGATGTTGGCCGCCGCCCGCTCCAGGGCGGAAATCAAGTCCGCCGGGCAGCGGTCATAGGCCGCCTGGAGCTCCGCCTGGGAGATCTCACGGGGTTCAGCCTTATCAAAGCGGAGAGAATAGTCCCGCACCGCTTCAAAACCCTTCTCCCGGACCGTCTCCATAATCTCGGCTGCCGCCGCGTCAATGGCCTGGTTTGCCTGGGCCGCCCGGGCCTTCATAGCGCTGATAACCGCTTTTTCGGCCGCGCCGTCTGCTTTTACGATCTGAATCATGTCCGCTTCTCCAATTCTCCCTCACAACGGGCTATAAAGTCTTCAATCTGATTCTTGTACAGCTTCATGCTGGCAGTATTCACGATAAGCCGGGCAGAAACCGGCGCCACATCCTCGATGGGCACCAGACCGTTGGCCTTCAGAGTAGCTCCCGTCTCCACGATATCCACGATGGCGTCGGCCAGGCCCAGAATGGGGGCCAGCTCCACGCTGCCCTCGATCTTGATGATATCCACGTCCATACCCTTGCCTGCAAAGAAGGCACGGGTCACCTCCGGGTACTTAGAGGCGATGCGCCGGGTCTTGTAGGTACCATAGAAGTCGCTCCCCGCCTTGACGGCCAGGGCGAACCGGCATTTGCCGAACCCCAGGTCCAGCACTTCATAGAAGGAGCCTCCCTTCTCCAGGATGGTGTCCTTCCCTACGATGCCCAGGTCGCACACCCCATGCTCCACATAGGTGATGACATCGGGCGCCTTGGCCAGCACCGCGTCCAGAGGGTAGTTGGGCACACAGTGGACCAGACGGCGGCCCGGGTCCTTGATGGGGGAACAGTCCAGCCCAGCCCCCTCAAAGAGCTCCATGCTCTTGTCCAGCAGCCGCCCCTTGGTAATGGCGATCTTCAGCCGCTCACTCATACCCGCACCGTCCTTTCTCCGTCCTTATCCAAAACCAGCACCATCTCCGCGCCCTTGTCCCGGGCCAGATTCAGGCTGGACTCCAAAGTCCGGCAGGGGGACAGCTCGCAGGTACCGGCAGGGCGGCCATCCACCGCCTCCAGGGCCTGGGCCAGATAGCCCGGCTCATAGTGGACCACGGTGCGCAGCACCGGCAGCACCATCTCAGGCAGGGTGCGGGCCACCGCGTCCACGTCCACGGCAAAGCCGGTGGCCTGGGCCTCCCGGCCAAAGATACCCACCAGGTTATCGTACCGACCGCCGGAGAGCACAGCGTCCCCCGCTCCCTCTACATAGCCCCGGAAGACTACGCCGGTGTAATAGTCGATCTGGTGGACCATGCCCAGATCGAAGCGGATATAGGGGCCGTAGCCCGCGGCGGACAGCTCGTCATACAGCTCGGACAGGTAATCCACCGCCGGAGTCTTCCCCGCCAGCTTCTCTGCTTGACCCAGCACCTCCACCCCGCCAAAGAGGCGGCTGAGCTGTTCCAGGGCGGCACAGGCCGGGTTGCCCCGGTAAGGCTCCAGGAAATCCTTCAGGGCCGCGAAGTTCTTGCCCTCGATGAGGGCCCGGATCTCCTCCACGGCGGAATTCTCCAATTCCAGCCGACCTGCCAGCTCCCGGAAGTACCCGGCGTGACCCAGCTCAACATGGAACTTGGGGGCTCCGCAGCACCGCAGGGCATCAATGGCGGTAACAATGATCTCCACGTCCGCCTTCTTCCCTTTTGCACCGATGAGCTCCACCCCGCACTGGGGAATTTCCCGGCTGCCGCCGTTGTGGGCGGGGTTGGCGCGGTACACTGTCTGATCGTAGTACAGCCGCTGAGGCATGGCCACCGCCTTCAGCTTGGTGGCAGCTACCCGTGCAATGGGGGTGGTGGAGTCGGGCCGCATGACGCAGAACTTACCGCTGGGGTCCCCTACTTTGATCATGCGCTCCTGGGGAATAGCGCTGCCCGACCGGGCAAAGAGATCATAGAACTCGGTCTCCGGGGTGGAGACCTCCAGAAACCCCCGCTGACGGAACAGGCGGGTTAGCTTAGCCTGGACCTGCCGCCGCTCCTGGCACTCGGCAAACAGCCGGTCCCGGGTGCCCTCGGGGGTATTGATGTTGAATTTCATGGGATCACGCCCTTTGCTTTATCACTTTACCACGCTAATATACTATAGCATCCCAATTTTGTCAAGTGCGAACCGAATAAAATACGGGCAGCCCCCTGGGGGCTGCCCGCTGCAATCGCTTAAAGAACCAGACTGGGGGCGCTGTAGACCCGGGCAGCCATTTCACTGTTAAGCATATACAGGCCCTTGGCGTCATCTCCAAAGAGCTTCATTTTTTTGATCATGTCCTCCGCGTTCTTTTCCTCCTCACCCTGCTCCTTGACAAACCAGTCCAGGAACTGCGTGGTGCGGAAATCCTTGGCGGCCTGAGCAGCCTCATAAATGTTGTGGATCAGGCCGGTAACATAGCGCTCATGCTCCAGGCCGAACTCCAGCACCTCCAGCTTGTCCTTGAGCTCCTTATCCGGCTTCTGGATGGTATCCAGAGTGACCTTGCAGCCGTTGTTCTGCAGGTATTGGAGGAAGAGCATGGCGTGATCCCGCTCCTCCTGGGCCTGTACCTTGTACCAGTTGGAGAAGCCGTCCAGTCCGATCTCGTCATAGTAGATGGAAAAGTCCAGATAGAGGTAGGCGGAATAGAATTCCTTATTCACCTGTACATTCAGCAGCTCAGCAACCTTTTGATCCAACATGGTCACACACCTCATTTATGTAATAGGATGAGTTTATGGTATCATTTTCCCAGTCAAAATACAAGCCCACAAAGGGGGACGGTATGCCTTTCCTTAAAATCCGTCAAACAGCGTGATCTGACTGGTGTCTGGCATACCGTCCAGGGCACCCACTGCTTTCAGCTGCTCAATGTGGGTCTTGGACACCTTGGGGCAGGCGGCGGAGAATTCCTCGATGGAGATGAACCGCTTACCCTGCCGCTGCTCCATAATGGACAGGGCCGCCGTCTCACCCAGGCCAGGGATGGAGGTAAAGGGCGGCAGCAGGGTCCCCTTCTCCATATCGGGCAGGAAGTTGATTGCGTGGGAGCGGTACAGGTCCATATGCTCAAAGGTGAAGCCCCGAAGATAGAACTCGTACACCACTTCCAGGGTGACCAGGGTATCCTCCTCCACAGGAGTGGGCTTCTCCTTGCTCTCGATCTCCTTCATCTTGGCCTTGCACACATCCATGCCCATACACATACAGGTGGCGTCGAAAGCCTTGGCCCGGATGGAGAAGAAAGCGGCGTAGAAGGCCAGGGGGTGGTGTACCTTGAACCAGGCAATGCGGAAGGCCATCATAACGTAAGCCACGGCGTGGGCCTTGGGGAACAGGTACTTGATCTTCTTACAGGAGCCGATATACCAGTCGGGCACACCGGCGGCCTTCATCTCCTCCTCTGCTCCCTCAGGCAGGCCTCTTCCCTTTCGCACCGCCTCCATGATCTTGAAGGAGCGCTTCTCCGGCATACCGCAGGAGATCAGGAAGATCATGATATCGTCACGACAGCCGATGGCCTGGCCAACAGGGATACCCTGATCCACGATCAGGTCCCGGGCATTGCCCAGCCACACATCGGTGCCGTGGGAGAAGCCGGACAGGCGCAGCAGGATATCGAACTGGTGGGGCTGGGTGTCCATGAGCATTCCCCGGGTGAACTTGGTGTTGAACTCAGGAATGGCCACGGCTCCGGTGGGGCCCAGAATGGGGTCGTCCTCAAAGCCCAGCACCTTGGAGGAGGTGAAGATACTCATGGTGTCCTTGTCGTCCAGAGGGATCTTCTGGGGGTCCACCCCCGTCAGGTCCTGAAGCATTCGGATCATGGTGGGATCATCGTGGCCCAGCATATCCAGCTTCAGCAGATTGGACTCCATGGAGTGATATTCAAAGTGGGTGGTGATGATGTCGCTGTCCGGGTCGTCGGCGGGGTGCTGCACCGGGCAGAAGTCGTAGATCTCACGGTTCTGGGGAATGACCACCATGCCGCCGGGGTGCTGGCCGGTGGTGCGCTTAACGCCGCTGCATCCCAGGGACAAACGGTTCTCCTCCGCACGGGTGCCGTGGAGCCCGTGGTCATCCAGGTAGTGCTTCACATAGCCGAAGGCAATTTTGTCCTTCACCGTACCAATGGTGCCCGCCCGGAACACATGGGTCTGTCCAAACAGTTCAAAGGTATAGCGGTGGGCGCTGGACTGATATTCGCCGGAGAAGTTCAGGTCGATATCAGGCACCTTGTCGCCGCCGAAGCCCAGGAAGGTCTCAAAGGGGATGTTGAAGCCGTCCTTGTCATAGGGGGTGCCGCACACCGGACAGTTGGCATCCGGCATATCGGCGCCGCAGCCGATGCCCAGTTCCTTGGCCGCCTCAAAGTCAGAGTGCTTGCACTTGGGGCAGCGGTAGTGGGGCGGCAACGAGTTCACCTCGGTGATACCCGACATGAAGGCCACCAGAGAGGAGCCTACCGAACCACGGGAACCCACCAGATAGCCGTGGTCCAGGGAGTCCTGCACCAGCTTCTGGGCCGACATATAAATCACGTCATACTTACACTTGATGATATCCCCCAGCTCGGCGTTGATCCGGTCCACCACAATCTGAGGCGGTTCCTCACCGTAAAGTGCTTTCGCCTTATCCCATACCAGCCGGGTCAGCTCCTCGGCGGAGTTTTCAATCTTGGGGGCAAACAGGCCCTTGGGCAGGGGCACCACGTCCTCGCACCAGTCGGCCACCAGATTGGTGTTGCGTACCACCACCTCATAGGCCTTCTCCTTCCCCAGGTAGGCAAACTCATCCAGCATCTCCTGGGTAGTCTTGAAGTAGAGGGGCAGAGGCGAGTCGGCGTCGTCAAAGCCCTTGGAGGCCAGCAGGATATGGCGGTAGATCTCATCCTCCGGGTCCAGAAAATGGACGTCGCCGGTGGCGCACACCGGCTTGTCCAGTGCCTCGCCCAGAGCCACCACCGTGCGGTTGAAGTCCCGCAGCTCCTCCTGGCTCTTCACCATCCCCTTGCGGAGCATAAAGGCGTTGTTGCACAGGGGCTGGATCTCCAGGAAGTCGTACCAGGAGGCAATGCGCTTGAGCTCGTTCCACTCCTTCCGTTTGACGATGGCCTGGAACAGCTCGCCGGCCTCGCAGGCAGAGCCGATGATAAGACCCTCACGGTGCTGGTTGATGAGGCTCTTGGGCATGATGGGGTACCGCTTGAAGTGGTCCAGATAGGAGGCGGAGATCAGCTTATAGAGGTTCCGCAGGCCCAGCTGATTCTTGGCCAGCACGATCAGGTGCTTGGGCTGCCGCTTGGCCTTGCCGCCGGAGCGGAGCTTGGACATGGCCGGGTTGATCTGCTGAAGGGTATGCACCCCCAGGTCGGCCAGCATCCGGAAGAAGGGTACCAGCATATAGCCCACCGTGGCCGCGTCGTCATAGGCCCGGTGATGGTTGAAAGCAGGCAGATTCAGGTGGTTGGCCACGATATCCAGCTTATACTTGCCCAGGTCGGGCAGCAGGTTCTGGGCCAGGATCAGGCTGTCCAGAGAGGTATTCTCGAAAGGCCGGCCCATGCGGCGGCAGGCCTCCCCAATAAAGCCCATATCGAACTCCGCGTTGTGGGCGGCCAGAGGCCGGTCCCCCACGAAGTCCAGGAACTCATTGACCGCCTCCTCCTGGGAGGGGGCCCCCTTCAGCATCTCATCCGTGATGCCGGTGAGCTGGGTGATCTCCCGGGTCAGGGGCCGGCCCGGGTCGGCGAAGGTGGAGAACTGCTCCACCACTTCCCCGTTCCGCAGCACCACGGCGCCGATCTCAGTGATGGCCTCGGTGCGCTTGTCCAGGCCGGTGGTCTCAATATCAAAGCAGACGATATCTTGTGTAAAGTCCTGATCCTTGTCACCGTGGATGACCACCCGGTCATCCACGTCGTTGATGAAGTAGGCCTCCACACCGTAGAGGATCTTGATGTTCTTGGCCGAGTGCCAGGCGTTGGGGAAGGAATGGGCCACTCCGTGGTCGGTGATGGCGATGGCCCGGTGGCCCCACCGCTCCGCCCGCTTCACCACGTTCTTGTCCACGCCGATGGGAGAGTCCATCTTGGAGCCCACAGCGGTAAGGGCATCCATGGCCGACATATTGGTATGGAGGTGGAGCTCCACCCGTTTCTCGGGGGCGTTGTCCATCTTGGGCTCTTTTTTGCCCTCCATCACCGCGAAGGGCTCCAGCACCATGTCACCGGTAAAGCGGTCGATATTCAGCTTACCCTGGATAAAGAGATGCTGACCTTTCTTCACACCCTCTACCAAGGGCTTGCCCTCATCGCCGGGGAAAAACTTGTTGACCCGCACGGAGCCGGTATAGTCGGTCACGTCGAAGGACACCACCCAGGCCTCCCGCCGCTTCAACTCCCGGTGGTCTACCGCGAACACGTCGCCCTCCACAATGACGGTACCCATATCCAGATCCAGGGTACCCATTGGGATAGGTTCCTTCTTGATCTCATGGCGTCCGTAAAGCAATTTCCCTTTCCCCTCTTTAGGGGTCTTTTTCTCTGCGGGACGGGCCACCTTCAGGCTCTCCAGAGCTTTGCGGCGGATCTCCTCGGTACGGCGGAAGGCCGCGGCGGCATCATCCTCCACCGGCGGCTTTTGGGGCTGCTGGACGGGAGCAGGCTGCTCCGGAACCGGGACGGCTGCCGCAGGCTTCCGGGGCGCTTCGGGCGCAGGAGCAGACTCATCCCCAGCCGGGACAGTCATCTCCAGCGACACCTGTTCCACCCGGTAGGCCAAGGCAATGCTGCGCTCGATTTGGCGGCGCAGCTCCTCCGCCGGGAGCGCAGTGCACTCCACCTGGGCCTTGATGGACCGGGTATGTTTATCGATGACCGCCCGGGTCACTAGGTAGCCCTGGACCATCGCCGTCAGCTCCGGGCCGGGCCGCCAGGCGGAAAACAGTTTTAAAAATGGGATCTTTTGTGCTTGAGGCATAGGACACGCTCCTGCTTTACAGTTGGTCGATCAGGGTAAACAGCTCGTCCACCAGCTGCTCCTGGGGGACCTTCTTCACGATCTCGCCCTTGCGGAACAGAAGGCCCTCCCCCTGTCCACCGGCAATACCTACATCGGCGGCGGCGGCTTCGCCGGGGCCGTTGACCACGCAGCCCATCACTGCCACGGTAATGGGCTTGTGGACTTCCTTCAGCCGATCCTCCACCTGGTGGGCCAGGTCAATCAGATCAATGCGGGTACGGCCGCAGGTGGGACAGGACACCAGATTGGGCTCGTTGGCTGCCATACCCAGGGCCTTCAGGATATCCTTGGCGGCGTACACCTCCTCCACCGGGTCGGCGGATAGAGACACCCGCAGGGTGTCGCCGATACCCAGGGCCAGCAGACCCCCGATGCCGATGGCGGACTTGATGGTACCCATACGGGTGGTGCCCGTCTCGGTAACGCCAAGGTGTAAAGGATAATCACTTTTCCCGCTCATCAGCTTGTAGGCCGCCATCGTGGTAACTACCGATGAAGACTTAAGCGACACACAGATGTCGTGGAAATCATACTGCTCCAACAGAGCGATATGGCCAAAGGCGGACTCCACCAGGGCCTCCGGGGTGACTCCGCCGTACTTGGCTAGCAGGGGCTTCTCCAGAGAACCGCCGTTGACGCCAATGCGGATGGGAAGGTGTCTTGCTTTACAGGCTTCCGCTACCGCTTTCACCCGGTCTTCCCCGCCAATGTTGCCGGGATTGATGCGCACCGCGTCGCACCCCTCCTCCACACAGGCCAGAGCCAGCTTGTAGTCAAAGTGAATATCCACCACCAGCGGGATATGAATACGGGCTTTGATAGCCCCCACAGCCTTGGCCGCCGCCATATCGGGTACCGCTACCCGGATGATCTGGCAGCCTGCCTCCTCCAGACGGAGGATCTGATTCACCGTGGCTGTCACATCCTCGGTGCGGGTGTTGGTCATGGATTGAATGGTGACCGGAGCGCCGCCGCCCACCGGGACGCCGCCCACAAGAATCTGTCTGGTCATTGGTATACCTCCCGCTAAAACAGCTTGATCACGTCGTTGACCGCCACCACCACCATTAAGGCGATGAGGCAGAAAAAGCCCACGGCATTCACATAGCCCAGATACTTTTCATTCATCTTCTTTTTGGTAATGAGCCGGTAGATCCCGCCCACAAACACAAACAGGATCTGTCCGCCGTCCAAAGCCGGGATGGGCAGCAGATTCATCACCGCCAGGTTAATGGCAATCAGAGCAGTAAAGTCCAGAATGTTGATGAACAGGCCGAACAAACCGGCCGCTGCGGCGCCTGCCTGGCCCACATCGCCTGCCACGGCCACAATGCCGATGACGCCCGACATATCGTTGAGGCCCACCGCACCGGTAATCAGGTCGCCAAGGCCCATCCATACCATACGGACGTAGTCCACCGCCTGATACCAGGTGTTCCGCAGCAGGGTCAGGGGGGTATCCTCCTGGAACTCGCCCAGATAAATTCCCCGCTTCATGACCTGATTGCCGTTTTCATCGGTGAGCTGTCGATAGGGCAGGTCAATGGTGCCCAGATCCACCTTCTCACCGTCCCGCAGCACCACCACATCCACCTGCTCCCCTGCTCGCTCCAGGAAGATAAAGGCGTCGTTGTTGAAGTAAATGCGGTGGCCGTCAATGGAATAAAACTGATCCCCCGGCTGTAGCCCGGTCTGGGCGATATCCTCCGCGCCAGTCATATAACCGGTGACCACCGGCATAGAGGGACTGCCCGCCAGAGCCATGATGATGAGGATAAGCACCACACCGGTAATGAAATTCATGAACGCACCGGCCACCAGAATGATAAGCCGCTTCCAGCCCGCCTTGTTGCCAAAGGCCCTGGGATCATCGGATGACTCTCCCTCTCCCTCCATGGCGCAGAAGCCGCCGATGGGAAAGGCACGCAAGCTGTAAAGTGTCTCACCTTTCTCCCTGGAAAACAGCTTGGGGCCCATACCGATGGCAAATTCGTTTACCTTTACCCCCATCAGCTTGGCGGCAATGAAGTGGCCGAATTCATGGACGGCAATGAGCAGCCCGAAAAACAGGATGATGAGCACAATGGAAAGTACGTTCATAAACACCTCAAACTCAGATTACTTGCCCGCTGCCTGACGGGCCTCTTTGTCTGCTTCCAATACGTCCTCCAGTGTGGGAGACTGGACCACAGGCACCTGGGCCAGCGCCCGCTCCACCCGCTTGGCAATCTCGCCAAAGGAGATCTGCCCCGCCAGGAAGAGGCCCACCGCCGCCTCATTGGCGCCGTTGAGAATGGCGGTGGCGGTGCCGCCGGTTTTGGCAGCCTCCAGCGCCAGGGAGAGGCAGGGAAACGCCTCATAGTCCGGAGCATGGAAGGTCAGCGGCGGACAGGTCAGCAGGTCCAGCGGCTTTGCCGCCGCCTGGGTACGGGCGGGCCAGGTCAATGCGTACTGGATGGGCAGGCGCATATCAGGCACCCCCAGCTGGGCCAGCACCGCGTTATCACAGTATTCCACCAGGGAGTGGATGATGCTCTCCCGATGGACCACAATGGAGATTTTTTCCGGCGGCATCCGATAGAGCCGCATAGCCTCGATAAACTCCAGGCCTTTGTTCATCAGCGTAGCCGAGTCCACCGTGATCTTAGCCCCCATCGACCAGTTGGGGTGCTTCAGGGCCTGCTCCACCGTGGCGGAGGCAATGGCCTCCTTATCCCAACCCCAGAAGGGCCCGCCGGAGGCGGTTAGGATAAGGCGTTTCACCTCTCCCCTGTCCCGGCTGCCCTGGAGGCACTGGAAGATGGCGGAATGCTCCGAGTCCACCGGTACGATCTCCGCGCCGTACTGATCGGCCCCATTCATCACCAGCTCCCCGGCACACACCAGGGTCTCCTTATTGGCCAGGGCAATGCGCTTGCCCTGACGGACCGCCGCCAGGGTAGGAACCAGGCCCACCATACCCACCACGGCGGTGAGCACAGTGTCCGCCTCCTCCATGGTGGCCGCCTCCACCAGTCCCTCGGGACCGGAGGCTACCCGGATGGACGTATCTGTCAGCCGGATTTTCAGCTCGGCGGCGGCGGCAGGGTCCATCATGACAGCCAGCCGCGGCCGGAACTGGCGGCATTGGACCTCCATCCGCGCTACGTCCCGGTTGGCGGTCAAGGAAGCCACAGTCATGCCACAGGCGGCAATCACTTCCAGTGACTGCCGCCCGATGGAGCCGGTAGAACCCAGCAAAGAAATGCAGTTGCTCATGTGTTCAGCCTCCCACAGCGGGCAGGAATTGGATCAGCAGTTCGATCAGGGGCGCGCAGAAGATCACGCTGTCGAAACGGTCCAGCACGCCGCCGTGGCCGGGGAAAATGTTGCCAAAATCCTTGATGCCATACTCCCGCTTGATATAGGAAAAAGACAGGTCGCCCAGCTGGGATACAATGCTGCCCAGAGCGCCGTAAATCACAAGATACAGGTAATTGACCTGCATGGAGAAGACAAACTGGAGGACAGCGCCATAGATCACCGTGCAGATAATGGCACCTGCAAAGCCGCCCACAGCGCCCTCCACCGTCTTTTTGGGGGAGAGCTCAGGCGCCAGCTTATGCTTGCCAAAGGCCATGCCTGCAAAGAGGGCAAAGGCATCGCTGAGGAAAGCCACCTCAAAGGGCAGCACGATGAGGGCCATCCAGTGCTCCATGAGCCGGATCCGCAGCAGCGAGGACAGGAAAAAGGGAATGACTATACTGAGGAAGAAAGCGCCTCCCATTTTCTCCAGGGTAATGCGCTTATGGCTGCCAATGGCCTCGGCAAAGAGAAGCACCACATAGAGGAACATTCCGGCCAAGGCGGGTATTAGTTTGCCGTTATAGTAGACCCAGAACGGAATGAGGCCTGCCAAAACAATGGAATAGCCGGAAATACGGGTATGCTTGAGAAATCCGGTGGACCACAGTACCTCATGCACCGCGATCATAGACAATCCGGCCACCAGAATGGGCAGGATGACCGGATAGACCGGCGAGACACCGTATACCGCTGCCGCCAGCAGCGGGATACAGACCACCGCCACCATGATTCGCTTGACCACTCAGACACCTCCATAGCGGCGGGAACGGCCCTGATAAGCCGCCAGCGCCTTGTTCAGCTCTTCCTTGCTGAAGTCAGGCCACAGCACGTCGGTATAGTAGAATTCCGCGTAGGCCGACTGCCACAGCAAGAAGTTGGAGATCCGCAGCTCACCGCTGGGCCGGATCACCAGGTCCGGGTCGGGTACCCCGGCAGAATAGAGGTAACCGGAAAAATCCGCCTCTGTCAGCTGAGCGGGGTCCTTCTTCCCCGCCGCACACTCCGCCGCAAAAGCCCGGGCCGCACGGACAATCTCATCCCGTCCGCCATAGTTGAAGCATACGTTGACCTGCATACCATCATAGTGTGTGGAGATATCGTCGGTACGCACCGTCAATTCTCTCAACTCCGGAGGAAGTGCCTCCAGATCTCCGAAAAAGTGGAGTCTGATCTTGTCCCGTTCCATTTTTTCGATGGACTCCAGCAGATATTTCTTCAGCAGTCCGATGATGGCGGAGACCTCCTCCAGAGGCCGCTTCCAATTCTCCGTGGAGAAGGCGTATACCGTCAGATACTCAATTCCGATCTTCTGACAGTATGTGGCGATGGTACGGAAGGTCTCCGCGCCAGCGGCGTGTCCTGCCGTACGGGGCAGCCCCCGACGCTTGGCCCAGCGGCCGTTGCCGTCCATGATGATCGCCACATGACGGGGCAGGTGGTCGAAATCCACCTGGGCCTGCGCCGCCTTCGGTTTGAATAATGCCATGTTCAACCCGCCTATACGACACCAGTGCGGGACACTCTTCGCATCCCGCACCATGTGTCTCTTGTTTGATGTTATACCGCCATCAGTTCCGCTTCTTTTTTGACGGTCAGCTCATCGATCTCCTTGCACCGCTTGTCGGTGAGATCCTGGAGCTCCTTCTCATAGTCCTTGCGGTCGTCCTCGGTCATCTCGCCCTTTTTCTCCAGAGCCTTGAACTTCTCCATAGCGTCCCGCCGGATGTTGCGGATGGCCACCTTACCGTTCTCACCGTACTT
This sequence comes from Flavonifractor sp. An4, assembly GCF_002161755.1. NCBI lineage: Bacteria > Bacillati > Bacillota > Clostridia > Eubacteriales > Oscillospiraceae > Flavonifractor > Flavonifractor sp. An4. Next base: position 20,997 of record NZ_NFIL01000031.1, read on the forward strand.
CTTCACCTGCTTGGTCAGTTCCTTACGGCGCTCCTCGGTGAGCTGGGGGAAGGACAGGCGGATCACACGGCCGTCGTTCTGGGGGTTGATACCCAGATCAGAGCACTGGATGGCCTTCTCGATGGCCTTCAGCAGAGTACCGTCCCAAGGCTGGATCATCAGGGAACGGGGATCGGGAGAGGAAATGGCGGCCACCTGATTCAGGGGGGTGGGAGCGCCGTAGTAGTCCACCGTAATTTTATCCAGCACGGCGGCGTTGGCCCGGCCGGCACGGACACTGGCGAAATCACTCATCACTACGTCGATGGTCTTTTTCATCTTGGCGTCGAATTCTTTATTGAGCTCTTTCATTTCACGGTTCCTCCTTGACGATGGTTCCGATTTTTTCACCCATGACCACACGCAGAATGTTCTCAGGGTCCTTGAGTGCGAACAGGATCACCGGGATCTTGTTGTCCATGGACAGGGACGTGGCGGTGGAATCCATCACCTCCAGGTGCTGAGCCAGCACATCGTCATAGGTGATGGTATCATACTTCACCGCGTTGGGGTCCTTGCGGGGATCGGCGGAATACACGCCGTCAATGTTCTTGGCCAGCAGAATGGCGTCGGCGTCGATCTCCGCAGCCCGCAGCACAGCCGCCGTATCGGTGGAGAAGAAGGGATTGCCGGTGCCGCAGCCGAAAATGACCACTCTGCCCTTCTCCATATGCCGGATGGCCTTGGAACGGATGTAGGGCTCGGCGATGGACCGCATTTCAATGGCGGTCTGCACCCGCACGTCCACACCCTTCTGCTCCAGCACGTCGGCCACTGCCAGTGCATTGATGGTGGTAGCCAGCATTCCCATGTGGTCGGCACGGGTACGCTCCATCCGGTCGCCGCCATCCTTCAGGCCGCGCCAGAAATTGCCGCCGCCAACCACGATACCCACCTGGACACCGGCTGCCACGCACTTCTTGATTACGTCGCAAACGCTGCCGATGACATCGAAATCCAGACCCCGGCTGGCCTCGCCGGCGAGGGCCTCGCCGCTGAGCTTCAGAAGAATCCGCTTGAACTGCGGTTCACTCATATGTTCAACCCCTTTTCGGAAAATCATGCTATCTTATTTTAATATAGTTTTCCATTTTTGCATAGAGGTTAGGCTAAAGTTTTTCAAATTATTCGTATTCTCTCCTTCCCTTCCTGTAAAAATTGTCAAGGGCTCTGTTCCCGCCTTCAAAAAAGCGGGAACAGAGCCCGGTTTCCCCTTTTACGCCCTTTTGTGCCAGCGCAGCAGCAGGGCAGAATTGACAATGACCACCACCGAGCCCGCGTTGTGGACCAGCGCCCCCACCACAGGATTCAGAATGCCGGTAATGGCCAAGGCAATGGCCGCAAAGTTCAGCGCCATGGAGAAGGTCAGATTGCATTTGATGGTGACCATCATCCGCCGGGCCAGCCGCAGCAGATGGGGCAGCTGCCGTAGATCGTCCCCCACCAGGGCCATATCGGCGGCATCCACAGCGATATCGCTGCCCACACCGCCCATGGCAATACCCACCATGGCCCGTTTCAGTGCGGGGGCATCGTTGATGCCGTCGCCGATCATGCACACCGGTCTGCCCTCTTCCTGAGCCCGGGCAATCCAATTCAGCTTGTCCTCCGGCAGGCATCCAGCCTTCACCTCCCGGATATTCAGCAGTGCCGCGATATGCCCGGCGGCGCTTGGGTGATCCCCCGTCAGCAGCACCGGCTGCACTCCGGCACCCTTCACTTCCCAAATGGTTTCTGCCGCGTCGGGCCGCAGGGTATCGGCCAGAGCCATCACCCCGATCAATGTTCCCTCCTCTGCCAGATAGATAAGGGTACACCCCTCGTCCAGCCGGGCCTGAACAAAGCCCTCCGCCTCCTGGGGCATGGGCACACCCAACTGCTCCATCAGCGCCAGATTGCCTGCCCATAGGTCTCTGCCCTCCACAATGCCCTTCAATCCCAGGCCGGGCAGCACCTCCACGCTCTCCCCCTTCAGCACCAGATCAGGAAAGCGCTCCCGTCCACCCGCGGTAACAGCCTTACCCAGAGGGTGCTCCGACCAGGACTCCAGGCCCACAGCCCCTGTCCACACCTGTTCCTCCGTCCGGCCATTCAGGGGAAGCACCGCAGTTACCTGCAGCTTTCCTAATGTAAGAGTGCCCGTCTTGTCAAAAGCCACACACTGGACCCCAGCCAGCCGCTCCAGCGCGTCTCCCTCCCTCACCAAGAATCCGTGGCGGGTGGCGTTGCCAATGGCCGCCATAATGGCGGTAGGGGTAGCCAGCACCAGGGCACAGGGGCAGAACACCACCAAAATAGTCACCGCCCGGATCAGCTCCCCGGTAACAAAGCCGGTGATGGCAGCAGCAGACAGGGCAATCACCACGATCCAGGTGGCCCACCGGTCGGCCAGTCCCACGATTTTCGCTTTACCTGCGTCCGCCGACTGGACCAGCCGTACCATCCGCTGGATGGAGCTGTCCTCCCCCACCCGGGTGGCCTCCATGGTGAAGGCCCCATATTGGTTGACCGTTCCGCTGGACACCTGGTCTCCTGGGGCCTTGTCCACCGGCAAGGACTCTCCTGTCATGACCGATTGGTCCACAGAGGTGCGCCCGTCCCTTATGATCCCATCCACAGGAATGGTCTCACCGGGCAGCACCCGCAGCAGTTCCCCCACCTGTACCATCTCCGCGGGCACCACCTCTTCCCCGTCGCCAGTCAGCCGGCGAGCAGTGCGAGGCGTCAGTTTCACCAGCTTTTCAATGCCCGCTCTGGCTCGGGCCACCGTCAGATCCTCCAGCAGGGCGCCCAGTTGCATGATAAAGGCCACCTCACCGGCGGCAAAGTCCTCGCCGATGATCACCGAAGCCACCAGAGCAATGGATACCAGCACATCCGCCTTGATGTCAAAGGCAGTGATCAGCCCAATGAACGCCTCCAAAATAATGGGCAGACCGCACAGCACAATGGCCACCCAGGCCGGGTCTACCGGCAGATGAGTCCCCCACAGAATGCTGACCACCAGAGCCAGCCCGGAAAGAACAAGCAGTGTGATATCCTTGCGGACACCGCCCCACTCCAGTATGGCCTCCAATTTTTTCATATCATCCGCCCCCTATACCCCTATGGGTATCTCGCCATCATTATACCCATGGGGGTATAGGTTGTCAAGGGGAAGTGTGATTCCCTTGTTCTAGTGAATTGTCAAACTAAGTGCAACAGGAATAGAGTTCAAAGTCCCATAATTCCTGTGCGGAATGGAAATTCAAAACTTTGCGAGGCCTGGCGTTAATTAACGCCAGGTTTCGTTTTAGCGTGGCAGGAGCGACCCTGGATAGATTCCTGCCTTTCGGATAGAACTCCCGGAGCAGGCCGTTCAGATTCTCGTTAGTGCCTTTCTGCCAAGCACAATAGGGGTCGGCAAAATAGACATCGCAGTGCAGCCGTTCTTCGATTCTGCGCCAGTTAGCAAATTCCGTGCCCCGGTCGCAAGTAATTGTCTTGACCAACTGTGGCGGGAAAGCGGAAAGTACAGAGACGATCGCGTTCTCCATGGTCTCAGCCCTTCGGTCCGGAATCTTAACTGCAATGTAAAAACGCGTCTTACGTTCCGCCAGTGTGGCGAAGCAGGCCTTGCTCTTGCCCTGGCCGCTTACAACCGTATCTGCTTCCCAGTGGCCGGCCTCTTTCCGGCTGTACACAGATTTGTCCCGCTTGCGGATCGACTTGCCCTTACTGTATTTTCCACGTGTTTCCTTGCTCCCATGGCTTTTCCCCTTGCGCCGCAGCACTTTCAAGTTCCCGTTCACCAGGTATTTCTCATAGATCCAACGGTAGATTGTCCGCCAACTGGGCATTTTCAGTTCGCATGGTGTGCAGGCGATCTGTTCCGGTGACCATGTCGCTTTCAATTTCTCATTGATGTAGTTAATCACTTCCTGTGAATGGAACATCCCTCGATGGCAATAGGAGCGCCGCAGCAGATACTTCTTTTGTGCTGTATGAGGATAGTAAGTGGGAATGTCATACATATGTGTACAGTTTCGTCGTATCTCCCGTGAGATCGTACTCACGTTCCTTCCTACCAGCCGTGCGATCTCTCGGTAGCTCAGGCCATCCACATAATATTTCCGTATACAACTGCGCTCTTCTATGCTAAGATGATGGTAGTTCATATAGTCCCCTCCTGGTATTTTGGTTGTGTGGTTACTCCATTCTACCACAGGGGGCTGTATGAACTCTTTTTATTTTTCTAAAGTGTTGCACTTGATAGTATAATTCACCGTTCTACAAAAAATCGGGCAGCCATATGGCTGCCCGTTTTTCGGAAACAATCTGTTCAGTCGTCCCGCTCGGCACTTAGAATCCTGCCATCGGCAACGCTGATTTCATACTCATATTCATATCGGCCTGATTTAAACTCCACCTTGTAGCAGCCATCATCCGCTTCCAATTCCACTTCCAACTCCCGTGTATCCGAAAGGGCCACTCCGGCGTTGGACAAAGCAATATCTCTGGCCTCCTGGCTGCTGATGGTGCCGCTGGAACCACCCTGAGGCTGTTGGGTCTGGCCCGGAGCCGGTGTCTGGATGGTCTGTCCCTCCTGCTCCGCCTTGATAATAGCACCGGTGGCCGCGTCGATGTCGTATTCATACTCCACACCGCTGACGCCAAATTCAACCTCGTAAACCATCCGGCCATCTTCATAGTCATAGTCAGCTTCCAGGTAGTCCAGCTGGGACTGCTGAACACCGGCATGGGTCAGCGCCGTCTGGGTGGCGGCATCCACACCCACATAGCCACTCTGGCTTGCAGTACCGGTAGAACGGATGCTTTCCTGCTCACCGCTCTGGTCTGTCAGGTCGGCAGCAGCCTCGGAATTGGCCAATAGGTTCAGTTCGTTGATGGACAAGCCTACCAGGGACTCAAAGGTCAGGTGGGAACTGCTGTCCACCAATGTCTGGATCAATGCGGCCTTACCCTGGGAGATCCCGTATTCTTCCGCCTTCTGCTGCAAGGCATCATCTGTGGCAAAGCTCTGGGAAAGGATGGCTCCATTGATAGAAGCCGACTCCAGCACCTGGGAGATCTCCCCTGTCAGCTTCTCTTCCAACGCAGCGCCCCGGGTCAAATCGTCATCCTCCACCGAAATCAGCACAGAATTGGCCAGTTCATCCACATATCCATGCTTCAGCAGAGAACCAATAATGGCATTGACTGCCACCTCCAGATCCGTACCGGTCAGATCCATGCCGTCCAAAATCTGATTGGCATCATCGTTGACCGGGGTGGCGGAAAGAACCTTTTCTTCCCGGTTTACCTCCAGCCGGACACAGGGATTCACGTCGAGGGAGACCACAGAGGCTACCGCGTTGGCCTGCTGATACCGCACTCCGGCCACACCGCCGCCAATGGCAAGCGCCAAGCAGGCAGCCGCGATCCAGGGCAGGATGCGCTTTCGCCGTTTGGGTGCGGAAATCGGAATAATCTCCCCATTCTGGGGCCCCAGGCGAGCAAGCACCGCCTCCACATCGTCAGGCGCGGCGTGCTCCAGTGCCGCATGGAGTTTACGCTCCAATTCCTGATCATTCACGGTTTCTCACCCCCTTCCAGTATGGTCCGCAGCTTCTGCAGCGCCCGGCGGTACTTGGACAGCACCGTAGACAGCGGCAGATCCAGCAGGTGCGCGATCTCCTTATGTTTCCAGCCGGTGACTGCGTGGAGGGTAACCACCTGGCGCTCTTCATCGGTCAGACCTTCCAGCGCAGCCCGCAGTACCTGACGGTCCTCCACCGTTACCAGAGGACTGTCCGCCGCCAGCCGTTCCCAGGATTCCGGTTCCAATTCCTCCGTCTTGCCCCGCTCCCGCAGCTTCATCAGGGCCAGATTGCGGGCAACGGTGAGTACCCACGCCAGCGGTGTACCACGGGACTGGTATTGATGGACATTTTCCCAAACACGCACAAAAGTATCTTGCGTCACATCCTCCGCATCATGGGTATTCTTGAGATAGGAGAGCGCAAGGCCGTATACAGCAGTCCGGGCATGATGATAGAGTTCCGCCAGTGCCTCCTGTTCTCCAGCCTGCATCCTGACCAGCAGCGGCTCCAGAATATCTGGAGCGGTCACCCGGCGGCTCTCCTCCGCCATGGTCTCCAGCAGGATCAGCATAGTTTTCTCTCCTCTCATTGGTGGAATGCAAAACACAGGCATTTTATTGCACTCAAATCAAAATAATTTTGCCGTCCGCACGAAGGCAAGACAGTTATTGTTATTATAACCCAACAATCACCGCCGCGTAAAGTCCTACCGCTGGGTCCCCATGGCTGTCTCCAGTTTTTTCAGCGCCTTTTTTTCAATGCGGGATACATAGGACCGCGAAATGCCGCATTTGGCAGCCACCTCCCGCTGGGTCAGGGGCTTACGGTCGTTGAGCCCGTAACGGAGGGTAATGATAGCGGCCTCCCGAGCATCCAGGCACTTCTTTACACACTCCCGTACCTGAATACACGCGTCTCTGGCATCCAGTTCCTCCAACATATCGTCATCCACGCTGATGGTATCCATCAGGGAAAGCGAATTCCCGTCCCCGTCTCCATCAATAGCATCCGACAGAGATACCTCTCCCTGGGTCTTACGCTGGGCACGAAAATGCATCAGGATCTCATTTGCTATCCTCTCCTGACGGACTCTTTGAATCGCCGCCATCCCAGTCGTCTGTTGGTTCTGGGTACTCGCAGTCCCCATCGTCGTTGAACAGATAGATGTGGGCGTTTTCTCCGTCCCAGACGATCCGCTTCACAAAGGTGCGGATCGCTGCCCGCTTCTGCTCCACACTGTAATCGACGAGGTTCTCCCCAAAGGAGGAAAGGAGCTGCCGGATAATATCAAACTCAATGTCGGACAGTTGATGCTTCTGGGTGATGGACTCCAATTCCTGCAGCCGCTTTTTGAGTACCTCGATCTCTTCATGCAGTTCATCCACCTGTTGGATGATATACTGCTCCGTATTGCTTCCTGCGGCTTTGGAGAGGGACAGAACCAGCGACTTAATACCGCTCTCCTTCTCCTCGATCTGCGACTTGATCTTGGCGATCTGGGCATCGCAGCCCTCCCGATTGCCCTGTATGATTTTCTTGGTCATGGTGATCTGCCGGGCCATCTCCTCGCTGTTTTTGCCCAGCTTTATCAGAAAGTCTACCACCTTTGTGTCCAGCGTATTGCCGTTTGCATTTTTCATATCGCACACATGGCCACGGCTGCGCTCTTTCATGGCACACATATAGGTGTAAATAGGTTCCCCGGATGCATTCGTGCGGCTGGTCAGTTTTGGCCGCATATAATCGCCGCAGCGGCCGCAGACCAGCAGCCCAGAGAGCAGGGCCACATTGCTCCTGGGCTTGCGATAGCTCTTGGATTTATTGAGCTCCAGCAGCTTTTGAACGCTGATCCACATAGCACCGGGGATCACGCCCTCATGTTTGCCCACCGACACGATCCATTCCTCCATCGGCTTTTCCTGGTTGGCCTTTCCAGGCTGCTGCAAAGTACGGTTATAAGCCATGATGCCATGCCTGCCGTCAAAGTCGGAGCGGTCCGAAAACAGTTCCACGCCCTTTTCCGTCAGGTATTCATACGCAGCTTCATCCGCGATCATATAGACGGGGTTGGTCAAAATACCCCGGATGGCAAAGCGGGTAAATGCTTTGCCCCGTTTTGTCCGGTATTTGCCTTGCAGCAGAAAGGCATCTGTCTGGGTCAGGGACTGTGTTTCCAGAAACTTGTCAAAAATCCGCTTGACCAGATCGATCTCGTCCGGAATGATTTTCAGCTTGCACGCCTTCCGTGTCTTTCCATCCACCGTCACACTGGTGATGCTCTCGGATTCATACCCGGTGGGCGTAGTCCCGCCCAGCCAGCGCCCGGTTTTGGCCAACTCATGCATATTGTCCCGGATGCGCTCTGCAATGGTTTCCCGCTCCAGCTGGGAAAAGACCGAGGCGATGTACATCATGGCCCGTCCCATTGGGGAAGATGTGTCAAACTGTTCCCGGATGGAGATAAAATCGATCTTACGTTTACCCAGGTCCTCGATCAGCTTGGCAAAGTCCCCAATGTTACGGCTGATGCGGTCAAGGCGGTAGACCACGATGGCCGCAAATGGGGTCTCCTGGGAGTCTTTCATCATCTTTTTGAATTGGGGGCGCTCCAGATTGCCCCCCGAAAAGCCCTCGTCCTCGTACACCAGGGCGGCATCTGCCTCCTCCTGACTGTAATGGGCGGCGATATACTGGCGGCACAATTCAATCTGGTTTTCGATACTTTCACCCTTGCCGGTAAACTTGGATTTCCGGGAGTAGATCACATATCGTTTGGTCGGCCGGTCTTTCATCCCGCGCTCCCCCTTTAGTGTGATATTACTACATCTATTATAACATAGATTATACAAGCCGCAAGGCAAGGAAGCTCGTTCAGTAAATTTTATGATACCGATACTGGTATACCTGAGTATGGCAAATGTTCATACCTATCATGCGCTCTACGGGGTCATGGCGAAGTATGCTTATAATGTGTCAGCGCTATTTACCACAGCAATCGAACTGCAAGGCCCGAAGTAATCTGCTCCACCCCTGGTTACCCGCACACACTTAATTGTTCCAATAGCGGTACAAAACAATTGTTTTGTATATAAAGCGCTTTAAGGTACATAAGCACACCTCTTTCTTCTCATAACCTCTTATCCCCTTTATTTCAAGGGGTTCCAGGCTTTTGGTGCTTACATAACCCCTCATAGTTTTCTATAACTTACCGATGTACTGGTGTAAATCCTGGTGCAAAATGGTGTTGACTGCGGCAAAATGGTGTAAACCTACATGAGTTTGAATTTACCTTCCAGGCTTTGAAAACTCTCAATTTTTTTGGACTCCGTTGCCTCATTATAAACATCCATCGTCGTTCGAATATTTCTATGCCCCATCACGTCTTGGATTATCTTGAGGTTTCTTTCATTTTCGCAGAACCTTGTGCAGAAAGTGTGGCGCAATATGTGGGCACTGAACTTTGGCAAATAACACGGTTCTCTGTTTTCTTGCTCGGCTTTGAAGTACTCTTCCCTATTAAATGCACTCGTGATGTTTTGTATGGCATCGAACACATACGCCGGAGTAAAAACCTTACCATGACTATTGAGGAAAATAAAACCGGTGTATTCTCCAATAGAGAAGGGCTCTAAATTGGGGTTTCTTCTCTTCGCCTTTTCAGCCAAAAGCGCTTCTTTCACTTCTGATAGCATTGGGATAACTCTTAGACCCGCTTTTGTCTTTGGCTCAGAAATTCGGTACCTATATCCCCCATTTTCGCTTTGCCTATATAGTAGGGTGTGATTTACACTGATTAACTTTTTTTCGAAATCGCAATCACACCATCTAAGTCCAAGTGCTTCACCGATCCGCATACCAGTACCAAGAAGAACAGTGAATAGTGTACCCAGGCGACAATAAATCCGCGACTGATAAACATACTCAATCAATTTCGTCTGTTCTTCTTCCGTTAATGCGTGACGCTTTTCCTGTTCAACCAGCAGCATCTTACGCAAGCTTTTCAAAACATTCGCTGCAGGATTCACACGAATAAGATTGTCCATTACAGCACTCTCAAACATTTGGTACAGTATGGAATGGACACTTTGAACCGTACTTGCCTTGAGGCCAAGATCTTGGACCATATGCATATACAATCTCTGAATGTCAGAAAACTTGACACTCCGGATTTTGCGTCCGCCAAGTTCATCCCGAACATGCTTGTCGTATAAGCAAATGTAATTACATCTTGTGGTTTCCTTGAGATCACTGCGCAAGTCCATGAAGGATTTGAACAGCGCGTTAACCGTTATTGTGTTTGCTTCGCCGGCACGTATACCATCCTCAAGATCTCTCTGGATCTGTCTTTCAAGGTCCCGAAGGGCCATCACGCATTTTTTACCCTCTGGCACCTTATCAGTACTGACCAGTTTCCAACTATATACCGCTTTCCGTTTTCCATCCGGATCGGTATATCGGAACATATACATACCGTCTCGCCTTTGCACCTCCCCATTTCTAAGGATTCTGCCTTTGCTGTCTTTTCGTTTACTTGGCATAGTAATTCCCCTTCTATCACGAGAAAAGGAATCTGATATAGCATTTTATTCTACCACATCAGATACTACTTTTCAAGATTCAACCTATTTCCGGTAACTCTGGCGGGTGTAGGACTACAATAGATATTGGACAGAAGGATAAAAAAGGATGAAGGATAAGGCCTCATCGGTTATAGTTGGAGTTGCAGACAACAACTTGACGAGAGGGGGCCATATCCTTCATG